>NZ_JARJHT010000002.1:600000-900000 GCF_029269745.1 Polluticoccus soli
CTCTAAAGGCAACATTTAAGCTCATTGAATATGATCTTGATTATGATCTCAAGAGGAAATGTTGCGCAATGCAGCAACTGCCAGCCGACTTTAAAGACCCATTTCATCTGCACTTGGTCCGTAGCTGCCTGGAATAGGAATGTCTAATAAGCGGAGATAAACGCCCAGTTGTGCCCTGTGATGGACGATCTGGCAATACGTCATGCGAATGACCTCTGCCTTGGAGCTGGAGCTATAAACCTGGTCGCCATTACGAAGTACCCATGTTTTTTTCAAAATGTCCTCGTTGGTTTTTTCGAGATGCTCTTTGCCGCCTTGCCATTCTTTTTCGAAGTATTGCATCAGTTCGTTGGTACTGTTGATGGATACAGGCGAATATGGGTTTTCGGCAAAGTCCAGCCCGTCAGTTGTTACAGTCATGGTGATCCATGATGGTAGTTCTGCAATATGGGTTGCGAGGCTGCGAATGGTCATGCTCTTAGCATGTGGTTTCCAGTCGTATTTGTCGTTGGGCACGATGGAAAGCATTTTGCGCGTGGTTTCGGCTTCCTGGGTAAATTCTTTCAGGAAAGTTTGGATGGTTGACATAGTTCGTTTCTTTTATGAAGCAAAGAAACCATGGCCCACTGTCAACCCTATGGCAGTCTGAAAACTGTTGAAGAAATATTTTGCTAGTAATTTACCGGAAGCTGTTTCATGTACTCGTCCAGGGTTATATGGTCTGCTTTGGAGAAGGGAAGGGTGGTGCTATTGAGATTCAGAATGCGCTGTACTTTAAAGTCTCTATAGTCGGTGCGTAGGTGACACCAACCTATGAGGTGCCAGCTGAATGCGTAATAAACAAGCCCAAGCGGTTCAATGTTCCGTTGACTGACCTCCTGGTTGTTATTCTTATAATCGAGGGTAACAACGGTTTGCGATGTGATCGCCTCCTGAAGCAATGACAAGTATTCAAAGTCGGGGCGCATTTTTTCGTGCATCTGGAATTTGATGTTATTGTTCAGGAATTCCAGTTTTTCTTTTTCTTTCCCGCGAAGTACGGCCTTTACTTTGCTGAGAGCGCTTGAATAGTGCGTTTGTATGGACTTATCTGCAAACCCCGCCGCCATCCGTTCCATCAACAAGAGCGCATTAGCTTCTTCAGAACTGAAAGAGACGGGCGGAAGAAAATAACCCTGCACAATAAAATATCCCCTGTTTTGCTCAAAGCTCACCGGGATCCCCTGTTCACAAAGCGCCTTAATGTCGCGATATACGGTACGAACGCTAATATTAAATCGCTCCGCAATGTTCTCAGCAGGCACATATTTTTTGGATTGCAGTATGGTAAGAATGCCAAACAGCCTGTCTATGCGGTTCATAATAACGTTTAGTGGTAAAAATACGCCTAATTGGTCACTATGGGTGGTCAAGAGCCTTCGGCACAGGCACATGCTTTTTGTGTAGAATGGAGCGTTGGTGTCGACGCTCCAGCAGTTTTTGGGCCGCAATAAAGCACACCAAAAGCCAGAACGATAGTAGAGGTGCCTGATAACGCAGGATAGAAAGCACCATTACCGACATGCCCACAGTCAACACTGAATAGGTAAATATGAATAATAACAGCGTGTTGTATCGCTGGTTGTTTTGTCGCACAAGACTGCCCGATGATATTAGAAAAAACAATAGAGTTATTCCGATCAACAGCTTATTCAACATCTCAACTTTCGGGTTTTGTGAATCTGTGCCGTAGAAGCTGCGACGCAGTTTCAGCCAGAAAAGTTCTACTGCCGTCTTTGGTTCATCTGCGAGATAGTGTTTTACAAAACTTACTTCGTCCCGTGCCGGCGCAATATGCTCACCTTCTTTTAAAGTATAGTAGATGTAGTAGAAAGAGTCCGATAAGACCTTGACATTGTCTGGCAGTTCTATCGGCTGACGGTATTTCTTATTGTTAAAACTCAATCCATCCCGGAAGCTAGGTAATCCGCCCGATGCAATAAAACCGCTGCCATACTTGCTGTTGAAATATTGCCAGGGTGTTATGGTAAGCACGACCGCTAGCGCAAATACGGTTGCGGGTAGCAGTTTTCTACGAGTTAACAAGATCAACAATGATATCGCTAATGCCAATCCCTGCATGCGGGTGAGAATGACAAGTCCGGCAAGCAAACCCGTTATTAATAGGTTGGTATTGCTGTTGCCTTTTTTTAGCGCAAACCATACGGCATACAGCGAGCAACAAATGAAGATCAGTTCACTATTTACACCTCTAACAATAAAAGAAAGAATATAGGGGTTGAAGATCACGATGGTGGTCGCGAGTTTCTTCAAAATGGTAGACGCATTGTATTCAAAATGTTTCAGAAGAAGCTCAAAGCCCCGCTGAATTAGTAGGGTCAAAAGTGTATGAAGCAGCAATATGGCTGCTCCCTTTCCGGCGAAACCGAGTAATTTAAATGCTGTAAAATAGATGAGACTGGTAATTGGCGGATATCTATTGTTGAGCTGTCCGGCCGAAATAAGGGAGCCTGTGTTTGATAGCTGGTTGATTTGCTTTGCGTAGTCACCAAGGTCGGTGTCCCATGTCCCGATGGAGTATGATGCAAGCAGTGCTACGATAATCAGAACGTAGCCGGCATACCTATGGATATATTTTAAACGAAGGTTCACTGTGCTTAAAAATCAAGCTAATACTAGGCAGGAAAACGGGAAAAAGCAAACGCGAGAAGCATGTAAAACAAAAGGGCTTCTGAATTCAGAAGCCCTTTTCGTAGCGAGGACAGGGATCGAACCTGTGACCTTCGGGTTATGAGCCCGACGAGCTACCGCTGCTCTACCTCGCGATGAGGGTGCAAAGATAAGGGGCAGGTTTTGAATAAACAAGCGTTTCTGTTTTTATTTCTTTAAAGAAGTTATTCCATCTATTTTTACCGCAGTTTATGTCTGAACAATATCAATCGGGTTTCGTTAATATATTCGGTGCACCCAATGCAGGAAAATCTACATTGCTCAATGCATTGCTGGGTGAAAACCTCGTGATCACCTCACACAAGGTGCAAACCACACGTCACCGCATACTGGGTATCATGACGGAAGACAATTACCAGATCGTTTTTTCGGATACGCCTGGTATCATCGAGCCCAAATACAAGCTGCATGAAAAAATGATGCGCCATGTAAAAAGTGCGCTGGAAGATGCAGACGTGGCGATATTAATGCATGACATCAATGAACCATTGGCTGATTTTGAGGCCATCGTGCAGACATTGAAACTCAAAGTGCCCGTTATTCTGCTGCTTAATAAAATAGATACTATTAAAGATAAGCAGCAGGTAGAAGTGCGGGTAAAAGCCTTTAAAGAAAAATTTCCTAACTGGGATGTATTGCCGGTATCTGCTAAATCAAAAACAAATATTGACAAAGTTGTTCCGTTAATACTCAAGTCGCTGCCTGAAGCGCCACCTTACTATCCTGAAGATAGTGTGTCGGACAGGCCAGTTCGCTTTTTTGTAAGTGAACTGATTCGGCAGCAGATCTTCAATATGTATCACGAGGAGATACCTTATCACACTGCTGTTATCATCCAGTCGTTTGAAGAGAAACCGCATATTAATGTGATCAAGGCAGAGATCATTGTAGCCCGTGAAACGCAAAAGGTTATTCTAATAGGTAAAGGCGGGAGCCTTATAAAGAACCTCGGCATCAAATCGCGGGAGGCGATTGAAGAGTTCTTGCAAAAGAAGGTGCACCTGGAACTCTTTGTGAAAGTACGCCCCAAGTGGAGAGATAATGAAAACTACCTGAGGGAGTATGGATATAATTCCTGATCCGCGCATACAAGTTTTACAACCCGAATGGTTCTTTCCTTATGTACAGGAAGTAGCCATGTTGCGATTGGACGAAGTGCACCCAATAGTGTCCGGTAACAAGTGGTTTAAGCTCAAACGCAATATTACTCATGCTATTCAACAGGGCTGCGAGACAATACTGACATTCGGAGGGGGATATTCTAATCACCTTGTTGCTACAGCCGCTGCCGCAAAAGAATTTGGGTTAAAAAGTGTAGGAGTCGTTCGTGGAGTGTACGAACAATTGACACCGACGCTTGTAGCCTGCCAAGGATTCGACATGCTGATCGAATTTGTTTCGCAGGACGAGTATGATCGGAAAGATGACGAGACCTGGCTGAAACAATTGACAGAGAAATATGAAAAAGTATTTGTTGTTCCTGAAGGTGGCGCCAATGACTGGGGCAGGGAAGGAGCTGCGGAAATAGCGGGTTTTATCCCATCGGGCTATACTCATGTATGTGTGTCTGTAGGTACTGGTACCACGCTGGAAGGTATTAGAAAAGCACTATCTACAGAAGTAGAGGTCTTTGGCTATGTGCCTATGAAAGGAGGCACTTACCTGACTGATGAAATTTCCAAACACGTTCCTTCAAATGCTAACTGGCTACTTTTTGATGAATGGCATTTTGGTGGGTTTGGAAAACGCACTGACGGACTTATTTCTTTTATGAATGAGTTCTATTCAATAAACCACATCCCATTGGATATGGTCTACACAGCAAAAATGATGTATGGTGTGCAAGCTCAAATGAAAGCAGGCGTTTTTCCTCCCGACGCCAGCATTTTATGCATACATACGGGTGGGCTGCAAGGCAACTCAAGTATTGCTGAAAGGCTTGTATACTAAGTGTCTTATTCCAGAAGTATTATCTTGCACCTATAATACGCACGCATGGCTGAAATGACCGCAAAAAAAGGCAACCGCCTTACTCTATATATTATTATCGCTCTTTTTGCTGGTATAGGTTTAGGTTTTTGGTTGAACGGCAGTTATGTGAAAGAAGAGAACAAGATCATTGCGGCTAACGAAATACTGGTTAGCAAATTACAAGCACAGATGAAGGGCGTGGCGGACACTACAAACCCTGCTTATATCGCACTGGCTGCTCAAAAGAAAGAAGCATCCTCGGCAAAGAGCGCGGCTCTTGAGTCGCGTGACAAGAAACTTGAGCCATTCTCTTTGCTTGCTGATATTTTTATACGCCTGATAAAAATGATCGTGGCACCACTGGTGTTTTCTACACTTGTAGTGGGTGTAGCCAAGTTAGGCGATATACAGTCAGTGGGACGCATTGGAGGTAAAACGCTCTTATGGTTCTTCGGGGCGTCATTTATCAGCTTATTGTTGGGCCTTATGCTGGTTAACCTTTTCCAGCCAGGTGTTGCGATGAAGTTGCCATTGCCAGATGTGACTGCAGATACAGGCATCAAGAAAACTGCACTTACGCTGAAAGATTTTCTCTACCATGTTTTCCCATCCAGTGCCATAGATGCCATGGCTAAGAATGAAATACTGCAGATCGTAGTGTTCTCTCTGTTCTTTGGCGTGGCTACTGCGGCAATTGGTGACAAAGGACAAATTGTAATTAAAGCCTTAGATGCAATAGCGCACGTCATATTAAAGGTAACTGGCTATGTGATGAATTGTGCACCGCTGGCTGTATTTGGAGCCATGACAGCTATAATTGCTAAGCAGGGTCTGGGTATTTTAACCACATATTCCATTTTCATTGGTGAGTTCTATCTCGGGTTGTTGTTATTATGGCTGGTGCTTTTATTGGCCGGTTCTTTGTTTATCAGGGGACGCATATTCACGCTTATGCAGCGTATTAAAGAGCCTATCATGCTTGCGTTTAGTACCAGCAGCAGCGAGGCCGCGTTCCCCAAGACCATGCTCGAACTGGAACGTTTTGGCTGTAAGGACAAGATCGTAAGTTTTGTGTTGCCGTTAGGTTATTCGTTCAACCTGGATGGTTCTATGATGTATATGACCTTTGCTTCGCTATTTATTGCGCAGTCATACGGCATACATCTTGATTTTGGTACGCAAATGAGTATGCTCATGGTCTTGATGCTTACCAGCAAGGGAATAGCTGGCGTTCCTAGAGCTTCACTAGTAGTTATTGCCGGTACTCTTGCTACTTTCAATATTCCCGAAGCCGGCCTTGCACTGTTGTTAGGTATCGACCCTCTCCTGGATATGGGCCGCAGCGCTACAAATGTTGTAGGTAATAGTGTGGCTACGGTGGTTGTTAGCAAAATGGAAAAATCGTTAGAACATCCACATACTTAGGCACTTCTACCGTGCTTTTTTAAGCTTTATTTAATTATTTTCGCCACTCATTAGTTTGTTGACGGATCATGCACGATTTCATAGAGTTTTTTAAGGAGTTGATGAACGCCGAAAAACTGGCGGCGCTGGTAATGGCATATGGGGGGTTATACCTTGTTGCCCTGATCATTTTTGCTGAGACCGGTTTGTTTGTGGGTTTTTTCCTGCCTGGCGACTCGCTGCTATTTGTTACCGGGTTAATGATTGCCAACTCTCATAACCCGTTCGACAGCGGAGCCATGAACCTGCTTTACTGGATAACTTTGATCACAACTGCGGGTATCTTTGGGAACTCTGTTGGGTATTGGTTTGGCCGAAAGACAGGTCCGTTGCTGTTTGAAAAGCGCGATACGCTTCTTTTTAAACGTAAGCACGTGTTGCAAGCAAAAGAGTTCTATGATAGAAAAGGTGGTGGTGCTATTGTCCTTGCCCGATTCCTGCCGATCGTGCGTACGTTTGCGCCTATCGTTGCAGGAGTAGTGAAAATGGACAGGAAAAAATTCTTCTTTTACAACGTTGTAGGTAGTATTGCCTGGGTAGCTAGTATGACGCTCGCCGGTTATTTTCTTGGCGAGTTCGAATGGGTAAAGCATAATTTCGAGAAGATTGTAATAGGGCTGATAGTAGTAACAACTGCTCCAGTTCTTTTCAAAATGTTCTTTGGGAAGAAAAAGTCTCCTGTTCAGGAAGTAGGTGAGGATGTAGTAGAGGAAGTCTTCACACCTTCTGATAAAAAATAATGGACCAAAACAGGCAAGTATCTTTATTTAGTATCCCGGTGCTGGTAGCTGCACTGGGATATTTTGTTGATATATACGATCTGCTTCTATTTAGCATCGTACGTATCAAAAGTCTGAAGGATTTGGGATTGGCAGATGCCCAGATCACCACCGATGGCCTTGAGATCATCAACAACCAGATGTATGGCCTGCTGATAGGTGGAATACTTTGGGGCGTGATGGGTGATAAAAAAGGAAGGCTTAGTGTGCTGTTCGGTTCTATACTGCTGTATTCACTTGCTAATATTGCCAATGGTTTTGTTCAAACTGTAGATCAGTATGGATGGTGTCGTTTTGTAGCGGGCATAGGCTTGGCTGGTGAGCTCGGTGCCGGCATCACATTGGTTAGCGAGCTGATACCAAAGGAAAAAAGGGGAATCGCTACATCTATGGTGGCAGGTGTGGGCTTAACAGGCGCGGTCGCGGCATATTTCATTGCGCAAAATTTTGATTGGCGGGTTTGTTACTACATAGGCGGTGGTTTGGGACTTGCATTGCTGATGTTGCGCATCAGCGTATTTGAATCCGGTATGTATAAGAGCATAGAGGATAAAGCGATCTCAAAAGGTAACTTCCTAATGTTCTTTTCCAATGGACGTCGGTTTAAAAAATACGCTTTAAGTATCCTGGTGGGTCTTCCAACATGGTATGTTATTGGCATTCTTGTTACGTTCTCGAAAGAGTTTGGTAAGCTGTTCAATATTAATGAAGAGGTGAAACCAGGCTTGGGTATCATGTATGCATATGCGGCGATATCAATAGGTGATATTCTTATCGGTTTGCTCAGCCAGGCATTGCGTAGTAGAAAGAAAGCTCTGTATATTTTTTACGCCATCACGGCTTTGGGCATATTACTTTTCTTTACGCAGGACGGAGGTTCAGCCAGCCGGATGTATTTTATTTGTGCTTTGCTAGGGTTCGGTACTGGTTTCTGGGCAATATTCGTAACAATGGCCGCAGAACATTTTGGTACCAACCTGCGGGCAACGGCGGCGACTACCGTGCCCAACATGGTGCGCGGAGCATTGCCATTAATAGTTCACTTGTTTACATCTTTGCAACCGTCTTTTGGTTTTGTAAATGCGGGAGCCATAACGGGTGTTATCGTGATGGTTATAAGTGTGGTAGCAGCCTTGCTGACCGAAGAAACATTTGGAAAGGACCTGAACTTCCTGGAGGAATAACCAGGGTTGCGTTATTTCAACTGTAAATAGATGAGCAGTGCATTATCAAATACAGTGTCTTCTGTTAAAAAACGACTAAATCCAGCTGTTGTTTGCAGCATATCATTTCTGCTCAATCTAGTTGCCTACTATCCGGGCTTTCTTACTTCAGATTCTCTAGATCAATACCAGCAGACACTAACACGACCCTATAAAAACTGGCATCCACCAGCCTTTACGTTATTATGGCAGCTTTTGAATAACATATACGAAGGGCCATTTTTACTGTTATTCATGCAACTGGCCTTGCTATGGGGAAGCGGGTATTTGCTTATGAAAACTGTGCAGCACCGTGCTTGGAGAATCGCGATATTCGTCTTTTCCTTGGCGCCTTTTGTACAAAACTTTGCCGGATGTGTTGTAAAAGATAGTCAAATGGCCTTGACCTGGTTGTTTAGCTTTGCTGTCTTATTCAGGGCATATATTACTGGTAAGCACCTGCCTGTAGCAGGTGCATGTATCACGTTTATTTTGTTGTCATACGGCACATTCGTACGTATTAATGCATTGCCCGGTGCTATACCTCTTTACTTTTTTTGGGCGTGGGTTGTATTCGGTCGGGCTAAAAAGGTCTTTTCGATAACGGCATTTATGCTGTTATGTCTTGTCGGAACTATTGGGAATAAGGTACTGGAGAAGATCATAATTGTAGAAAATAACCACCCTCAAAATAAATTGTTCTTACACGACCTTGCCGGGATATTCGTTAGGACAGGTGATAATGTCTATCCCCAACTTTCTTATAGCGAATCAAGCTTTGATACAAGCTATCTGCGTCAACATTATCGGGCAGCCACCTACGATAATATTTTCTGGAATAAGGATAGTAAGATGAAATGGAACTATCCTGACTCCACTTACGCGGCAGAACTGCAAAAAGCCTGGGGGGCGGCCGTAAAGAAACATCCGGGAGCATACCTCTCACACAGGTTTGAATCTTTTCTCTATTTTTTAAAGATCAAAACAGGTCCCGAAAAATACTATTCAGCCTTCTTTTGGATACATGAAAATCCATACGGGTTTGAATTGAAGAGAAATTTTCTTTGGTATGTATTTGTTTACCCGGTTTTGGCACAAGGCATAATGTTTTACATGAAGCCGTGGTTCTGGCTGCTACTTTGTATAGTATTATTGACTCGAACTTCGGCTATACACAATCGGAAACTACAAACTCCTTATATTGTTTTGCTCACTTCAGCATTGCTGTATATTTTACCGCAATTCTTCATCTCGCAGACCGACACGGAATTTCGCTATGTATACTGGAGCTGTATCGCATGCGCACTGGCAGCGATCATCTACCTGTTTCGTAGCAGACTTCAGCAAATAACAGCGGTTTAAGCTGTTGTGTTCTCGTAGATTTTTATCTCATTGTACAGAGTATCCCGCTCTACCGGCGTTTTGCCCACGGCGGCAATAAGATCACAAAGCTGCTCTGTACTCATGGCTGGAGTCTGTTCTTCCGAGCCTGCCATCGAGTAGATCTTCGTTGTATCGTCAATGGTGCCATCCAGATCGTTCACGCCAAAGGCTAGCGTGAGCTGCGCAGATTGACGTCCAAGCATTGGCCAATAGGCTTTAAGATTTCGGAAATTATCCATGAAAATCCGCGCAATGGCATACAAACGCATATCCTCAATTACGGATACTTCAGGAATGTGAGACATATCATTGTCTTTATTCCGGAACTTCAGTGGTATAAAGCAATTGAAACCACCGGTTTTGTCCTGGAGTGCCCTTAACCTGCTCATATGGTCGACGCGGTGTGCATAGCTTTCTACATGGCCGTAAAGCATTGTAGCATTACTGTGCATACCTAAGTTATGAGCGGTTTCATGTATTTTCAACCAACCTTCACCGTCTACCTTATCTGCGCAAATTTGTTCACGTATTTCGGGATGGAATATTTCTGCACCGCCGCCCGGTAATGACTGCAGACCTGCGTCTTTAAGACGCTGCATCCCCTCTTCTATGCTCAGCTTCGCTTTACGGAACATGTAGTCTAATTCGACCGCAGTAAAACCTTTAAGATGCAGATCTGGCCTGTGAGCCTTTATTTTGGTCAGCAGTTCACAAAAGAACTCAAGGTTCATTTTTGGATGTACGCCACCAACAATATGCACTTCCGTTACAGCTTGTCCGTCGTACTTGCGAACTATGTCGAGCATTTGTTCGATACCCATTTCCCAACCTTCATCACGATGCTTGTATAGACGTGAGTAAGAGCAGAAATTGCAGGTAAAGACACACACATTGGTAGGCTCAATATGGAAGTTCCGGTTGAAGTATACCTTATCTCCGTGCAAACGCCTGGAGATGTGTGCTGCAAGCGCACCTACAAAACCCAATTCTCCTTTCTCAAAAAGCAAAACGCCTTCCTCTTCGGTAAGGCGTTGCTGGTTTTTAACTTTGTCTGCTATCGCTAGCAGTTGTTTATCAGAATATTGTTTTGCTACTTCTTCTATGCTAAGCTGCGGGATCATTATTGCAATACTATTTTACTCGTCACTGTTCCTTCTTCAAACTGGCTTTGTACAGAGTACACACCGGCTGGTAAACCTGACAGGTCAAAGGTATAAATAGTTTTGCCGTTTTCTGAATTGATTTGCTTTATAGACTGTCCCATCATATTTATGACGTGAATGCTTTTTAGCGTCTGCGTGTTTGAAAAGCTAATTGTAGCCAGACCATTTGTGGGATTAGGGAAGATCTCAACGGTAGTAGTTTGTGCGATGTCGTCTACCCCCGTTGGCCATTGGAGTACTTCAGGATGCTGTGTAAGACCCACAGACGGACCACCAGGCGCAATTTGCGCAAGCATGCGTGTCACTTGTCCCTTAGTGAACATTACTGTGCACTTGTCGCCCGTATAGTCCATGTAATTCATATACATTTCTCCACCAGTTTGGGGAGAGTTAACACAATTTGCGATGACAGTCGGGAAACTGCAGTTTTGATTAGCATCACTTTGTTCTGGCGTATCACCCACCTCATCATCATCTCCGCACTGACCAGAACCAACATTGGTATTGCCCCAGATGTGCCACAGATTAAAGAAGTGACCCATTTCGTGTACAAGGGTGCGACCACTGTCTGCGCCTGTCACATACGCACCTACACTAGGTGATTTCTTCTGTCCAAAAACCTGATAGTCGATCACGATGCCCTGGAATTGAGCGATGCCCAACAACGAAGCGTAATTTGGGCTATATCCCCAGCCCATCAAACCAGGATAGTTAATATTTACTATCCAGACATTAAGATATTTTTCAGGGTCCCAGGGGTCAAGGCCACCAGCAACAACATCTTTCATGCTGTCAGTTTGCTTTCCATAGCCGCCAAAACCTACAGGCGCTACTTTCACCTCTACGCCCAAGGTTCCTTTTCCATCTGGTTTGCGGTGAGGCAAAGTAAAATATACATTGGCGTGGCCAAACCGAGATTTGAAGGCAGTATGCATTTTTGTGCTATCAGGGTTCTGTCCGTTAAAATCCCTGTTTAATGCATCTAATTGAAGCGTTGCTCTTTTGTAAAGACCTTCAACGCCACCGACCTGATTTATTTCCGCCTGGGTAAGAACCACATGAAAGACCACCGGTATCATCGGTGTGGCTGTGGTCTTTTGAGCTGTATTAGCGATCACCTGATCGTAAGCCGCAACTTGCTCATTTACATCTTTTTTAAATTGTTCGTACTTGGGCAGGAAGGTTGGGTCGTTGGCAAGTTTGTTGTTCAGTAAATCTGTGTGCGCGCACTGTTGGGCATTAGCATTTCCTACAGCTGCAACCACTAAGGAAGCAGCAACTAACAATTTTTTCATTAAAAATAATTAGATTGTATTTAACAAATAGACAGTCCGCAATTTACGGAAATTATTTCGATTTACGGGCGTTGATCTCGTCCCTGATGTTAATGGCCCGAACATAATCTTCCTGGTCTAAGACCTGCTGCAGAAGCTTGTTTAGGTCCTCAAGGCTCATATTTTTAAGATCTTTATCGCCGCCTTCCACCTTACTGCCAGTTCCTGTGCCAGCTGCGGCCTTTGTTTCAGAGGATGATGGGTCGTCAGTTTGGTCAAGATATAGACCGGCTGCTTCTAATATATTCTCGTAAGTGTATATACGACAGCTTGCGCGAACCGCCAGTGCAAGTGCGTCAGATGTTCTGGAGTCGATTTCTATTGTTTCGCTACCGTTTTGGCAAATGAGTTTTGCAAAGAAAATACCTTCCTCAAGTTTGTAGATAAGCACTTCGGTCAGGTCGATACCGAACGTTGACATGAAGTTGGCAAAAAGATCGTGAGTCAGTGGTCTACTTGGCTGCATGCGCTCCAAAGCTACGGCTATAGCCTGCGCCTCAAACCCACCAATTACAATAGGTAATCTGCGAAGCCCATTTACCTCGCCGAGCACGACTGCATAAGAATGGGTCTGGGTGATACTATGGGAGAGCGCAACAATTTCCAATTCTATCTTTTTCATTACTCAGCGATCTTTCAAATCAGTTATTTGTGAAGGTAATAATTTTTCCAAAAATGAACATTTTAAAACAAAGTTGGTGCTTTTGCTTCATTACCTTCTTCTTCAGTTTCAGATACTAATGATGCTTCTTTTAGGTCATTGCCTGCAATTCGCGTGCCTACAGCCTTCCAGCCGGTTACGTCTACAACCTCTTCCAGTGCTACTTCTTCTTCAATAAGCTCAGACTTCTTCTTACCACTTCTTAGCACTACAATGGGTTGCGGGTGGGTTGTCACCAGCTCCAGGAAATTTCCATCGCCTTCTCTGATGAACAAGTATTTGTTTTTCAGTGACTGAGATTCGATCTTGAAGCGCTTAGCGTTATACTGATCAGATTTACTGTCATAATAAATTGCGCTGACTATTTTTTCGGGTACGAACTTTTCGATGAGTAGTATCGCGTCTGTATCGTATCGGTTAGTCAATTCAAAATCAGTAAGTTCGTATGAACCGTCCTTATAGAAGGCAATAATGCGATCGCTATCTTCAAAACTGCCCAGGAAAATACCATTGCCGTCTTTGTTGAGCCTGCCGACTGTATTGTCATACCAGATTTTTTGACCTGACAGGGTAGAGCGGCCTTTCTCCTTGAATTTGACGCTCTTTACTGGATACTTCGTCACCTGGTTACCCTGTGCGCTACGGCCTTTTATTTCCAACTCTTCAAAGTAGAAATCAAGAACTTTTACGCGCGCTTTGCTTCCTGGCGAAAGAGTGATGGTTACCACCTCAGCCTCGCCATTAGGGTTCGCTGTGAAGTACAACAATTTGCTATTGGGATTGCCTTTGGTCAGGTCGTACTCTTTATCGCGGGTAATGCCGGTTACATTGAAGCGCTTACCGTAAGCAATGCCAGTCTTGCCATCCACATAGATCATGTTGTAGGTGGTGCGTTCATCATTTTTCACAAACACCGCCAGGTGAATAATATCCTTGCCTACAAACACTTTCTCTGCCACTTTGGTCACCATCATTTTGCCATCCTTGCGGAAAACGATGATATTGTCAAGGTCAGAGCAATCAAAAGCAAATTCGTCCTTCTTTAAGCTGGTGCCTATGAACCCTTCTTTGTAGTTTACATATAGCTTAGTATTTGCAATAGCCACAGTATGCGCCTGTATTGTTTCAAACGGACGGATCTCGGTTTTGCGTTCGCGTCCTTTGCCATACTTTTTCAAAAGGTTTTCGTAGTAGGCTATTGCGTAATCGTTGAGGTTCTCGATATTGAGTTTCACGTCTTCTATACTGGCCTCAACACCCTTAATGTGCTCATCAGCTTTAAAGCTGTCGAATTTTGAAATACGCTTGATGCGTATTTCAGTTAGTTTTACGATATCCTCTTGTGTTATCTCTCTCCTGAATTTCTTCTTGTAAGGTTTCAACCCAGCGTCTATGGCATTCAGTACGCCCTCCCAGGTTGTCTGCTCTTCTATATCGCGATAGATACGTTTCTCGATAAATATCTTTTCCAGCGACGAATAATGCCAGTCATCTTCCAGCTCGCCAAGTTTTATCTGCAGCTCTTTCAGCAGCAGGCTCTTTGTATGCGTTACAGAGAGTTTGAGTAGGTCAGATACACCTATGAAATGAGGTTTTTCCTCAATTATGACGCATGCGTTGGGAGATAGAGATATCTCGCAATCAGTGAAGGCATACAATGCATCAATCGTCTGGTCAGTGGAAACACCCGGGGCCAACTGTATGATCAGTTCTACATCTTTAGCAGTATTGTCGGTTACCGATTTGATCTTGATTTTTCCACTGTCGTTAGCCTTCAGGATGCTATCAACAAGCTGGCTAGTCGTGGTGCTATAAGGCACGTCTCGTATAGCCAGCGTCTTTTTGTCTACCTCTTCAATGCGTGTACGCACGCGCACACGGCCGCCCCGCATACCATCATTGTAGTTGCTTACGTCCATCATAGCGCCCGTAGCAAAATCAGGGTACAACTCAAATTTGCGCCCTTTAAGGTGCTTTATTGAGCATTCCAGGAGTTCGCAAAAGTTATGGGGCAATATTTTCGTCGATAAACCCACGGCAATACCGTCGGCACCTTGTGCCAACAGCAGCGGAAACTTGAGGGGAAGAGTTACCGGCTCATTTTTGCGGCCGTCGTAGCTCAATTGCCATTCCGTGGTTTTAGGGTTGAATGCAACATCCAATGCAAATTTCGAAAGGCGGCCCTCTATGTAACGAGCAGCAGCAGCACTATCACCAGTTCGCACGTCGCCCCAGTTACCCTGTGTGTCGATCAGTAGGTCTTTCTGCCCAATGTTGATGATAGCATCGCCAATAGAAGCGTCACCATGCGGGTGGTACTGCATGGTTTGCCCGATCACGTTGGCGATTTTATTGTATCGGCCATCGTCCATTTCCCGCATAGCGTGCAATATGCGTCGCTGCACGGGTTTTAGGCCATCTTCTATCGCTGGAACAGCTCGTTCCAGTATAACATAGCTTGCATAATCCAGGAACCAGCTTTCATACATCTGGTTAATAAATACCGAGTTTTGCTCGGCATGTCCGTTCTGTTCGCTCATTGTTCTGTCGTCCGGTCTTTGGTGCAAAAATATTCGCAATTCGCGTTGAAAAACATTAAATTTTGTGCAATGTGTATTTCGGTTGCTATGGCGTGAGTAAGAATTGTCAGAAAATGAAAAGGTCCGGCAACTGCCGGACCTTTCTTTATACCTGAGCTGGTTATTGTACAGTCAAAGTAAGACTCACTTTGTTGATAAGTCCGTCGCGGTTTACCACGGCAAATGTATACTTGTCTACAGCAGCAGCATCCTCAGTTGTGATATTGTAGTCATAGCTGAATTTATCGCCATCGACACCTGTGAGATTTTGTGTGTATACGGTAGATTCTGCGCCATTATTCCTCGAGCGTGTGATCGTGAACTTCGTGAGCACGTCTTTGTCTTCGGTTTTTTCCGCGTTTATGCCAATTTTTACAGCCGTTTTCCTGGCAACGGTGGCGTCAGACGATGTATAGCCTTGTGTAGTTTTAAATTCGATCTTTGGCAAAAGACCTTCATCTTCGTCTTTATCGCAAGAAGTGAGTGACAGTGATCCGATTGAAAGCAATGCGATGGCAGCTGCAGTAAATATTTTCTTCATTTTTTATAAAATTTGAGTGTGATTTATTGTGTTGGTTGGATTGTATTTAGGCCCATATTGTTTCCGGAGGCTGACTAATAAATCGTTTATAGCCGCAAGACGGCCTGTCGTTTGTTTCCGGTGTTTTGGGTGTAAGGGGCCTATAAAAAGGTATTACGGGTAGTGTTGCTATATTATGTGAGGCATATGGCCAGAAAAAAACTATCGGCTTAGGTGTTCTTTGTGGTTTGGTCTCAATGTTCCTACTGAACTGCCTGTGAAGTTCAGATTCATCTTCATCTTGTATCACAATGCATCTTACCGTATCTACATCTGTTGTATATGATACAAGATCGTACATCGTTCCATTGAGGCATATTTCGTTTTCGTTTTTATCAAAAAGGCGCTCGAACTTTTGTGTGCCTAAAGAAAGTTGTAAAAAACGGTCGTTATCTCTGACCCTATTCCTGATAGCTTCTCTTTGTTCGGTTTTAATGCTCTGTACTTGCATTGAGTAATGCAGTGGTTGTATAAAATGCAGGAACCATGCACCAATCAGTACATACAGGATGATTTGTGGGCAATATTTTAGAAAAGAAAGCACCGTTACTTCACCTTGAGCTGAAGGCTGGCTGAAATTATGAAATTAATGCCCTGGTTGTATAACCCATAGTATTTTATTCGGGACAAGTGATCCGTGTAAGCTTTATCAAGCAGATTTTTACAGGAGGCCTGTAGGCGAACGTTGTTACCTTTTATTCGCGCGGTCGTGCCTGCATGGATGTTCACCAGGGCATAATCAACAGTCGTTGTCTCAAATTGTGCGGGATCATTTTGAGGAAAAACATATTCCAGCTCTGGCTCAACAAAAAATAATTGGCGTCCGGTGTTATCAGATCTGCTATAGTTAACTGATGACACTGACCTAAATGCCGGGATAAATGGAAGATTGCCTCCGGTTGTGAACTCTCCTTTCACCGCGGAGAAGGTTTCTTTGATGTTAAGGTTGTTTAGCGGTGTTACTGTAGCGATCATTTCGCCTCCATATAATGTTGCATCCTGCTGTATGTAACGGTATCGCGGAAATCCATACCAGTCTGGCTCTTCTGATAGTGTGAGGTAGATGTAGTTGGCAAAGTGGTTATAAAATCCCGAAGCGGAAACAAAGAGCTTTTTGCCGGTCAGTTCTATCTCCAGATCTCCGTTTATGTTTTGTTCCATGTCCAGCACTGGATTGCCAATTTCGGCCCTGTAGGTGCCTTCGTGCAATCCATTCGACGATAATTCGGCCAGGTTTGGTGCGCGGTTACCCGTCGCGATATTGCTTTTTACAAGCAACCATCGGGCAGGGCTGTAACTAAGTCCGGCGATCATATTGAATGAACCCCGGTTATTACTTATAGGTCCTAAAGAAGTATCCGGTGTATTATCATTACCCACGTTAAGGATACCTGTTTTGAATGTCTGAATGCGCTTGTAATTATACCCGGCGCCAGCTTCGATAACTACTTTGTTTAAGTTATAATGAAGAAATGCACCGAGATTATTCTCGGCCATCTGTGCATCTGGTATTAGAATGCGTTTCCCGTAATTGGTATTGTTTTCGTACGTCAGTTGCTGGTTGACTACGAATTGCAGGTTGTTGCTAACTGGTTTTTCCCATCGCGCGTTTTCCAGCAATGATAGCAAATGCATATCAAGACTTATTTCTCCGCCACCTTCATCCTCTTTTCGGCGGTTGCTCTGTATGCCTGCATTTATTTTAAGTTTCGAACTCTTTAAATCAAATGTGTTTTGCGAACTGAATACGTTGAGTAGGACATTGTGGTGAGGACCGCTCATAGCGCGCGCGCCCCGGTTGTCTTCATCAAAAAACTGGGGTAGCCCTTCCATGATAAAGCCCATCTGGCTATAGGAAAAGTTGTAAGCATTGTTTTGCTCCCACGATCCTTTCTTGAAACCATAGCCCGCTTTAAGATAATAGCCATTGTTACGTGAGTTCAGCACACGATCACCCTTGCCGTCTAAATAGTCTGCATGTGTTTCGATACCAGCCCTAATACGCCACCATTTATTGTTTTTCAGGGAAGAATAGCCGACATTGGTTAAAGTGCCGAGCGTATTAGAATACATCCTGGTGTTGACATCGAGAAATTTGCCTTGCAGATCGGGTGTTTCTTCAATGATATTGATAATGCCGCCAACAGCATCGGTACCATATAAAATAGATGCCGGGCCTTTGATGACCTCTACCCGGTCTATACCTATTTGCGAAAGTCCAAGTCCATGTTCGTCCTGGAATTGCTGATTGTCGAACCGCAAACCGGAAAGCAACACCAAAACGCGGTTGCCATACAGGCCACGAATAACTGGTTTGCTGATGGCAATGCCTGTGCGCATCTGGTTGATACCGGGTACCGTCGACAATGCGTCAGAAAGGTTATTAGGAGAGGTGAATTCCAGTTCTGTTCGGGAAAGGGGAACAATATTTAGGCATGATTGCCTGGAGGTAGTGGCCTCAATGCCTGAAATAACCACTTCCTGCAACCTGTTGGTATCAGTTACCTGTGCGAACGCGTTGTGTTGAAAAAATAGGCATAACAGCCCGGCCAGAACCAATCTCTTCATTCCGATAAAGATAGCTATTGGGAGGCGTTTTATGTAGTAACAGGCAAAGAAACGCGGCTAGCCAGCCAGCTTTCGCCCAACGGTATCAACCATCCGTTCAACAACTCTTTCCTGGTTGCGGCGATGTTATTAAAGAATAACGTATCCCTGGTGAGAAACCCTTTGTCGATAGCATACTGCACCTGCCCAAACGGAAGCATCTCGGCCTTGTCTTTTACGAGGAAGGTGAGGGTCATCCTGTCAAACAGGTTTACACTATACTGGCGCTCTATGCTTTTGATGATACGTACAGATGAATCGGTGCTACAGCCACTAACGCTTACGTCGGTTTCGTCGGCCATCATAACTATGAACTGTTTGAACAGCAGTTTTGCCCAGCCTTTCACAGGATCCCCATGTGAATTCCATTGAGTGTAAAATTGGTAAAGCTGTTCGTTTATCTCATTCTCCTCTTTTTCGGAAAAAGGCCTGTTGCTTTGGTATATCCAAACCCGTGCGTTGTCTGAAAAATCGGCCGGTATGATATTCACTAATTCCGCTATCTGCATAGATGCAAAGTTACGTCAGAAAGTTTGATGCATCAGGCCTGTAGAATGGTCAAGATTGTTAATATATTCGTTAAGCATTCTAGCCATCTCGTTATGGTGACGTTTCCTCGCAAAAAAGCTCCAAACCGAAGTGAAGTGGCTGTTTAGTAATATGCGTTTGTCGTCTGCAA
Organism: Polluticoccus soli; assembly: GCF_029269745.1. Lineage (NCBI taxonomy): Bacteria > Pseudomonadati > Bacteroidota > Chitinophagia > Chitinophagales > Chitinophagaceae > Polluticoccus > Polluticoccus soli. Next base: position 619,133 of record NZ_JARJHT010000002.1, read on the forward strand.
TAAATAGTAATATTTCGCGGTCTTCTTCACCAGCGCTGATATTGCGGCTAAGTATCTGAAATACTTCCGGTATGTCTGGATGCTGGGAAAATGCAAGGTGGTGGAGTTTCAGGAACTCTTGTACCAGCACCCTGTTTTCCGCTATGTGATAGTCGGTAGGAACACTAATGAATTTTAGTGATTGCAGGTATCGAATGATGCTTGCCGAAAAATTGGTTACAACCGCAATCGCCATCAGGATACTCAATGTTGCCGGGCGTTCACCGCGTCCAGCTCTGTCGTAAACAGAGGCCGCAATGGTGATCAAAAGCAGGATAAGAAAAATACCGCTAAACACTGCGGGCAGCAACCTTTTGGCTTTGGGTCTGTATTTCAGGTGTTGCCTGATGTAGGACATTTCATTTACAAGGTCGTCACTCCATCGTGCTTCACTGCTTTGAGGTAATGCTTTCATAATTAGTCTGCCAGTGAGCGGGCTACCATTTCAGCTATGTCCAGAACGGCAACGCTGTCTTCCTTCTCTTTGTTTTTTACACCATCTGTCAGCATAGTAGTGCAGAAAGGACAGTTAGCTGCTATTATGTTAGCACCTGTTTCAATAGCCTCTGAAGAGCGATCGAAGTTGACACGGGTATTACCGGCCTCTTCCTCCTTGAACATCTGTGCGCCACCGGCGCCGCAGCAAAGGCCATTAGTACGGCAACGCTTCATTTCTATCAGCTCCACATCCAGCGCTGCCAGTACTTCACGGGGCGCTTCATATATGCCATTGCCCCTACCCAGGTAGCAGCTGTCATGGTAGGTGATCTTTTTGCCTTTGAATTCGCCACCGCCTTTCAACTTTACCCGTCCATCATTTATTAACTGCTGAAGGAAAGTAGTGTGGTGAATAACTTCGTAGTTTCCACCTAGAGGGGGGTATTCGTTCTTGATAATGTTAAAGCAATGCGGGCAAGCTGTAACTATTTTCTTTACTTCATATCCATTCAATGTCTGGATATTGTTGTAAGCCATCATCTGGAAAAGAAACTCGTTGCCTGCACGACGAGCAGGGTCGCCGGTACACATTTCTTCCTTACCAAGGATAGCAAATTTTACACCCACCTTGTCGAGTATCTGGGCAAAAGCTTTTGTTATCCTTTGCGCCCTTTGGTCAAAGCTGCCCGCGCATCCAACCCAAAACAATACTTCGGGAGTTTCGCCGTTAGCCATATACTCGGCCATCGATTTTATATGCATGTTTTTGAATTCTAAAAGTTGATTAAGCTTGTGCGTTCAATTCTTCTGCCCATTTGTCGCGTTCGTCGGGGCTAAACTTCCAGGGAGCCATGTTGTTCTCTACGTTACCGAACATGAGGTTCCATTCCTGCGGACTGTTACTTTCTTCCATCACCAGATAGCGGCGAAGTTGTTGAATGATATCAAGCGGCTCTATACCCACAGGACATGCTTCAACACATGCCTGGCAGGTAGTACATGCTCTCAGTTCTTCAACTGTGATATAATCATGCACAAGTGATTTGCCATCGTCCTGGAACGTCTTATTCTTGTTAATATTTTCACCCACTTCTTCCAGCCTGTCGCGAGTATCCATCATTATTTTGCGTGGCGAAAGTGCTTTGCCTGTTAGGTTAGCAGGACAGGCTGCAGTACAGCGACCACACTCTGTGCACGAGTAAGCATCCAATAGGTTTTTCCAGCTCAAGTCCATTATATCCTTAGCGCCAAAACGCTGCTGTACGGGCTGAGAGCCATCGGTTGGAGCAGCAGGAGCCAGTTCTGGTTGCATCATATACAACACTTCATTCTGTATCTCCTTCATGTTCTTCATCTCACCCTGTGGTTTCAGGCGCATGTAGTATGCATTTGGGAAAGCCAGGATAATGTGGAAGTGTTTTGAATATGGCAGGTAGTTCATGAAGATCAGCACGCCTATAATGTGCAACCACCAACCTGTGCGCTCTATACCGATCAATGTTTCATTCGACAAGTTCTCAAACATGCCTGTGAAATTGCTCGTGATCCAGAACTGTGAGGTAATAGTATAATGTTCGGCGCCACGGCTTTGCAGTACAAGGTCGGCTGTGTTCATGGTCAGGAATAGACTCATCAATATCACCTCAGTAATAAGGATGATATTAGCATCATTGCGAGGCCATCCATTCAGCTCCTTCAGATTAAGGCGACGCACCTTTGTGATGTTTCTCCTACCGAGGAAAATAAGACATGATACAAGCACCAATACAGCAAGTATTTCAAAAAAACCTATTAGTACGGCATACAAAGAGCCTAGGGGTGCGGCAAACAGTCTATGATGCCCAAGTACACCATCCAGTAATATTTCAAGAATTTCGATATTGATGATAATGAAGCCTGCATAAACCGCAAGGTGCAAAAAAGCTGGTAGCGGCTTTTTGAACATTTTTTGCTGTCCAAGTGCCAAAAGCGTCATGTTCTTCCATCGTTGGCCGGGGTTGTCGTTCAAGTCCTCATCCCGTCCCAGCAATATGTTGCGACGGATCTCGCCGACCTTTTTTGCAAATAAGAAAATGGAAACGCCCGCGAGTATGATAAAAGCTATCTGCTGAATAAGCTGCATGTAGGCTGTATTTGAAAGGCCGAAATTAGGTCGTTTTACCCTAAAATCATAGTTTAACACTCTGTGCTTATAACCTTTGGCAGAAAATGAGTAGGTTTGACAAAATGCCACAGTACATGTTCAAAAAAATGATCGTGATTTTGGTTTTGTCGCTGGCCATGGGTCAGGGTAAAGCCGCAGCACAGGATCTGAAACAGCAACTGGAACTGATAGAAGACTCATTGGTAACGACCGCCGATTCAATGTACTCCGCTTTTATTCCCGACGATAGGAGCGTGTACAATGAAAAATTCGTAAAACAGTTGGTTAGAGCGTTGAAGATAAAAGGGTCTTACGATTATCCCTTTGCCAGGCTGGCTGAAAAGATAAACATTATCGCGCCTGAGGATAAGGCCTTCAAAATGTTTAACTGGGCAATAGCCCCTACCGATGTTACGCGCCGGTATTATGGCGCTATACAAATGCCAGGCGATGAGCTGAGGTTATTCCCGCTTGTAGATTACACTGGTGAATTAGGCAAAGGCGCTGAAGATAGCGTACTGAGAAGCGGTAAATGGTATGGTGCCTTGTATTACCGTATTATGCCACATGACATTGGCGGAGAAAAAGTGTATACTTTATTTGGTCTCAATGCATCGAGCTCCATCAGTAATAAAAAAGTGTTAGATCCCCTGACGATGACACCGACTGGCCCCGTTTTTGGCGCCCAGATATTCAATATTCGTTCGAAAAATAGGAATACCGAAAGGATCAACCGCTTCATTATTGAATACAAAAAAGCAGTACAGGCTTCGATGAACTGGGACCCCGAGATGAACGCTATTTATTTTGACAGGCTGGTTTCGGATGTAAACGACCCCAACAGGAAATATACTTTTGTTCCAAGCGGCCAGTACGATGGCTTTAGATGGAACAACGGCTACTGGAACTTTGTTGAAGACCTGATACCGATTGAGACACGCGAAGACGGAAACGCACCAGCTCCTGTGCCCGTAAAGGCAAAAGAGACTGGAGATAAGTAGAATTTGCCACATTTTAATTAGCTTTGCGCTCCCGGTCCGGTAGCTCAGTTGGATAGAGCATCAGCCTTCTAAGCTGAGGGTCATTGGTTCGAATCCAATCCGGATCACTTAGACAAGGATTACAGAAAGATAATCCTTACTTGGATTAACCTGGGATTCTCTGATTATGAGCCTTATATGAGTAGCATTTCAGAGCTGTCCGTTAATAAGCAAGCCCCCAGGAATGAGGGCTTGTTGCCGTGCCAAAATTATTGGCATTGGTTTGCTGTTGAAACAGCAAACCCCTATGTGGGCTACGTAAACGGTTGATGTCTTCGCAGATTTTCCTTAACCAGTGAGCCAGATGTTACACGTCTCCGCGTTTTACTTGTTCATTATTACTTTACTCCGTTCAATCGCCTGGGTAAACGTACCAGTGACATTTGCTTTGCCGATCGCAAATAGTAATCGGGTAGCTTTCAGTTCATTCCTGATCTCATCGCTGTGTACCTCCGACAAGATCAACTTAGTCTTATGCCTTACAGCATCTTTATGAATGTCGCTGAGTATTTTTAAGCCTGTTGCATCGATATTAGGTACTTGCCGCATCCGTATGATCAATACACTGGCAGGTTTCTCCAGAAGTTTCATTGCTTCTTTGAACTTGTAGGCCGCGCCAAAGAATAACGGACCGGCGATCTCAAACACTTCCACGTCCCGGGGAATTGACGCCAGGTCGGTTTGGTCTTTATCTTCCTCCGTTTTTGATAAGACAGTTACGTTGCTGCTCTTGATCATATGGCGTAAGAAAAGAAAGGCTGCCAGTACCATTCCTATTTCAATGGCTACTGTGAGGTCAACAAGTACTGTAAGCACGAATGTGACCAGCAGTACAAGACGGTCACTCTTGGGGCCTTTCAGAAAGGAAATAAAATTCTCCCATTCGCTCATGTTGTAAGCTACTACAACCAATATTCCCGCAAGGGTAGCCATAGGTATGAGTGTAGCGTATTTTCCGGCGAACAACATGATCATTGCGAGCGAGATGGCGTGAACCATGCCTGCGATGGGCGTGCGTCCTCCGTTTTTTACATTGGTTGCCGTGCGGGCGATAGCGCCGGTCGCAGGGATGCCGCCAAAGATAGAGGAGCCTATGTTGGCCGCACCTTGGGCTACTAATTCGATATTGGATTTATGATTTCCTCCTATCATGCCGTCTGCTACAACTGCCGAGAGTAGGGATTCAATGCCACCAAGTAAGGCTATCGTGAAAGCAGGTTGGATGAGCTGTTTAATGGTTGCATAATCGATATGAGGCAAGGAGGGTTTCGGCAACAGGGAAGGGATCGCTCCAAATCGACTCCCAATGGTTTCTACGGGCAATTGCAACCACTGCACGGCAATAGTTGTCAGAACCAATGCTATCAGCGATCCCGGTATTTTCCGCGAAAATCTTGGCGAGAGCATTATCATTGCAGCAGTGGTGATAGAAATGAGTAGTGAATATGGATTTACCGTATGAACGTTCTCTGCGTAGCTTGTCCACTTGTCAATGAACTCTACCGGGACTGCTTTTATTTTCAGTCCTAAAAAGTCTTTTACCTGTGATGCGAAGATTATCAGGGCAATTCCGCTTGTAAATCCCGTAATCAACGGATATGGAAGGTATTTAATGACAGAGCCAAGGCGCGCCAGGCCCATCATAATTAGCATGATGCCTGCCATAAACGTGGCGATCACCAGGCCGTTGAAGCCATGTACCTGCACTATACCATAAACAACCACGATAAATGCACCGGTGGGGCCACCTATTTGCACCCTGCTGCCGCCAAATGCTGAAATGATAAAACCTGCGATGACTGCCGTGTATAAACCTTTCTCGGGAGAAACCCCGGATGCGATGGAGAATGCAATTGCCAGCGGCAAGGCTACGATAGCAACGACCAGGCCTGCCAGCACATCTCTACCCAACTGCTGTTGGTTGTAAGTTTTTAAAGTGCTAAACAGTTTTGGAGTGAACATGCAATCAAGATTTTCGAACGTACTTTGTTAGTATAACAATGGTTTGCTCGTTTATTTTTCCTTCGATCTGGTCGGTGTTATCAGGTACCAGCTTGATTTTTCTTACGATCGCTCCCTTTGGCGCCATAAAATTTGCTCCCTTTACATTCAGGCCTTGTATAAGAACGATGGTATCCCCGTTGTTTAATTCGGTGCCATTGCTATCTCTGTGTACAGGTGATACCTCGAAAGCGTTTAGTCCCCATTGAACCACAGTTTCATCCAAATCAACGGAACTCATGATTTCACTTGCCCATTCTTCAGCTTTGTGCTTGTAGAGCAGCCTGTAGCTTAATGCCTGAACACTTGGTTCCGTGTTCCAAATACTGCCAGCCAGGCAATGCCAATCCATCGCCATATTTTCATTGTCAATTGCCGATGCGCAGGTGTTGCAAAGTGCTACCTCGTTTTCTATTACGTCATTGTTTCGTGGGCTGACCGCGTAGGCTAATGCAGCAGTTTCTGTATTGCACAATTCACAAATGTCGTTGCAGCGTTGTCTCAATTTATCGCTGATGGTCGTACTCATATCTTTTATCGTTTTATTCCCATTCGTCGTGGCTATCTGATCAAGCTTTTACCCAGAACTTTAACAGGTCGTTCATCATACAATCTGCGAGGTGATAACTTGGGGGAAGTTCGTCTTCGAGGCTGTGATAAGTTACCAACCGTGTGCCTGGCGACCTTGCGTCTAATTGACGGTATAGGTAACGGTTATAATAATTAAATAGTTCGCCGGAGTATTCTATGCTATCATCTATTTTATCGGTGCCGTCAAGGTTTTCATAGAATGAGTTGTAGAAGTAGAAATGGTCGTAATCTTTGAAGTCTATTTGTGTGAAGTTGCCGTGAATAAAAGACACATTTTCGAGTCCGAGAGATTCCCTTGCTTTGTCAGCGTAATGGACCAGGCGCTTTCTTTGTTCTATTCCGAAAAACAACGCGTGTGGTGCAAAATGCGCGGCTGATAAGCAGAATTTGCCGACGCCGCTGCCGATGTCGAGAATGCGAACCTGGTTGCCTGTCGCCAAAAACTCGGCAGCTCTTTTGGCGACTATCAAAGGTGTCCAGTGCCGTTCCGTCAATGCGGCGATAGATGGTGGGTACTGTTCATTGAACCATTGGTCTGAAAGAAGGCTGTTTGTTGCACCCGGTTGCAGAAACCTTGACGGCATGACCTTTCGTTTATAGATGATCGTATTGTTTTGTCTTCTTCTCACCATATTCTTTTGTACTAAAACTTTTTACGGTCGGGGTGTAGCATTATAACTCTTATCTGGAGATAGTTCGAAAATGTTCAGCCAGGGATTTCATTTTGATCATAACTGCGATCAAATGCTTGTTTTCATTCGGGTTTGTTTCTTCGAGTATTCACTTTCATCCAGTAATTCTGCGGCTGCGTACGGCAATAATGGCTGAATTTTGATTATCCAGCCGCTTGTTTGGGCACTCTGTAGCAGAGTATTTGGTGAACTAATAAGGGCTTGATTGCTCTCTATGAACCGGCCGCCCACCGGCATGTGTACCGGAATGCTATAATCTTCAGAGATAATATTGGCAACTAAGTCACCTTGTTTGCCATCCCTGGCAGGTATGACCAACTCAATTTTTTGTATGTCGGTTATCCCGATGAGCTTGAAGTCGCAAACTCCGACGTAAGCTGTGGAGTCATCAAATCTGATCCATTCATAATCCTTTGTAAAGTAGCAGGTAGTCAGCTGGGCTTCATCAAGTAGCATAGGCGGCAAAATTACAAGTAGCTTGTCCACCGGTTTTTGCGTTTTATCACATTTGATTTAATTCCAGCGCTTTTTAATATTCTTTACTTTTGATCCATATGAGCCTGAAAGGAATTTTTCCGATAGACAGATGGGACTTTAATTCTCAGAAGATACTTGCGGATCTAAGCGATAAAGACTGGGACAATTTGATGGCTCATGCAAGAAAGGAGAAATATAAAAAAGGTCAGATCGTTTTCAGGGAAGGGGCTCAGCCCACAAGTATTTTTTATATCCACACCGGAACGGTAAAGAAGTATAAGATAGATAACGACGGGAAGGAACACATTGTTTATGTTGCCAGTGCCGGGGAACTTATAGGGTATCATGCCGCTTTGGCAGATGAAGTTTATCCTGATGCAGCTGCTGCACTGGAAGACAGTGTTGTCGATGTTATCCCGGTAGCAGATTTTCTTTCGACACTTGATCGTTCCCCGGCATTTTCAAGAAAACTTTTGAAGACGCTTAGCCATGAGTTTGCCGTATATATAAACAATTTATCAGTCTTTGCTCAAAGGCCGGTAAGAGAAAGGGTAGCGATAGCCTTGATCGTTTTGAGGGAAAAGTATAAACAAGGGGTCAAACCAGGAGCTCCTGTTATGATAAGCATATCCAGGGATGACATTGCTAATATGGCTGGAACGACCCGCGAGAACGTAGCGAGATTCCTCACGGAGTTCAAGCAAGAGAAGATAATAGATACCATAGGAAGGAAGATATTGATAACTAACGTCCGAAAATTGGCAGAGGTATCAAATTACTCGTGATGTGATAAATGTCACATTTGCATCGCTCTATGTTCGTATTTTTATTCAAAAACATGCAGCACCGCAACTCCTTCATTCTGCCAGATATTTTGAATGGTAAATGCCCAAAGTGCAGAAGGGGGAATATTTATTTAAACAAGGGCGTTTTCCCTTTAGGTGGCTCGCTCAAAACAGTTGATCATTGTCCTGATTGCAGGCAAAAGATAAATGTAAGCGATAATGCTCCCGGTATAAACTATGCGCTAAGTGTCGTTGTCTACTTTTTCGGATTTGTCTTGTATGCCTGCATCTGGGGAATAACTTATAAGGACAATAGCTTTATCACCTCGTTTTTATTTTCAACAGCAATTGTTGTTTTGTTGCAACCCTGGTTGATGCGACTGTCCAAAACCATTTACATCTATTTATTCACTAAGTTCGGGTAGTGGGAACGCAGATCTTCAGAGCTGGTTACAGAGTTGACAACTACAGGTCTGCTCTCAGGTTAAACTTTTGGAGGATAGCTAATATAGCGTTTCCTTGGTAAGAGAAAACAGAGAATGCCGGAATGTCTGCCTGCAAGTTTTCGATGTTATCAAATTTCCATGCAGCAACTTCGTAAGAGTGGGGTGTTGGTTCGTCATCTGTTACAACGGTAAACACATGATTATGTTCGAATAGCGATTGTCTCGCATTTGGAAAGAAACTTCTGTTATAGCATGTACCTCTTTTGCACATTATTTATTGCCTTGCGGGGCTCTATATCCCAATAAACGCAAGGCATTAAATACAACTACCAACGTAGAGCCTTCATGCCCAATAACAGCAGGCCCAATATGGGCAATCCCTAAAATTGTCAACGGTATAAGTATTGCAACCATTCCCAGGCTGACAACTAGATTCTGTTTGATAATTCTACTGGCTTTCTTGCTTAACCCTATAGCAAAAGGCAAGTTGCTCAATTTGTCTGCCATAAGGGCGATATCGGCAGTTTCCAATGCCACATCACTACCAGCAGCGCCCATTGCAATTCCCACGGTGCTTTTGGCCATCGCAGGGGCATCATTCACCCCATCACCTACCATTGCAACTTGTTTTTCGTTTACCCTTAATTTATCGATAGCAGCCACTTTTTGTTCTGGTAACAAATTCCCCATTGCATCTGTGATGCCTATTTCTTTCGCTATTGCTTCCGCTACCTTTTGATTATCTCCGGTTAGCATCACCATTCTTTTCACTCCTAACGTCTGGAGTTGCGAAAGCGTTGGCTTGGCATCTGGCCTTGGGGTATCCATAAGAGTGAGTATACCCATCAATTTATCCCCCAGCTCAACAATCATCGTGGTATTCCCTTTTTGTTCAAGATCCTCCGCTTGTTTTCTAACATCATCGGGTAATGAGCTTCCCTTCTCAATGAAAAGATCCTTATTGCCTATATGCACAACAGAACCATTATAGACTGCCTTCACTCCCCGGCCAACAATCGCTTCAGCCTTTTCAGCTGGTTTTATCTCTTTCCTGACTTTTTCAGATGCACCCTTAACAATTGCAGCTGCTAATGGATGATCACTCAATTTCTCCACCGCAATCGCTATCTCCAACAATTGTCCTTCAGAAAATCCGTTAAGCGGATATGCACCGGTAAGCTTTGGCTTACCTTCCGTAAGGGTGCCTGTTTTGTCGAAAGCAATGGCAGTTAAAGTGCCTAATTCTTCCAAGGGCTTACCACCTTTTATGAGCACACCACATCTTGCTGCCCTGGCAACGCCACTCAAAACAGCACTGGGTGTCGAAATGGCTAATGCACATGGACTGGCAGCAACCAAAACTGCCATTGCCCTATAAAAACTGGCACTAAACGGTTCATCTACTACTAAAAATGCACCGAGGAGCAACACTACCAATATTAGGACAGCTGGCACATAATATTTCTCTAGTTTATCGGTAAAGTTTTGTGTACGAGATTTCTGCGTTTGTGCTTCATTCACAAGCTTTACCAGTCTTGCTATTGTTGAATCGGATGCTACTTTGCTAACTTTTATCTCTAGTGCTTCAGCGCCATTGATAGATCCGGCAAAAACCTTGTGTGATTTGTCTATAGTATTTGCAGTAGCAATGTCTATGTCTGGATTATCAACTGGTATTTTGTCAACAGGAATACTTTCTCCGGTGATAGGTGCCTGATTGACACTGCTATTGCCTTTTATCACGATACCATCAGCAGAGATCTTTGAATTAGGCTTAACAACTATGATATCTCCGGGTTTCAAATTGGCAATATCCACTTCCTTTAATGTTCCATCTTGTTTTAGTAGCGCTGTCTTAGGGGCTAGATCGGCAAGTGCTGCAATGGACTTTCTGGCCTTTTCCATAGCGTAATGTTCGAGTGCATGCCCCATACTGAATAGGAATAGCAGCAAAGCACCTTCCGCCCATTCGCCCAGTACGGCTGCGCCGATAGCCGCAACCAGCATAAGGAAATCTATTTCAAAATCACCCTTGCTTATTGCTGTAAGGGCTTCTTTTGTTGTAAAATATCCGCCAAAGAAGTAAGCACCTATATAAAAAGCAATCGGAATAAATTCCGGCAACCCATTGATAAAGGATAATCCAAACCCTATTCCCAATAACGCACCGGAAATGAGCGCAAATATGAGTTCTGTCTTTTCACCAAAAATGCCGCCATGTGAATGCCCGTGTTCTTCATGCGCATGTTCATGATCACCGTGGGCATGTTCAGCATGATCCTCTTTACCTGTTTGATGAAAGTCTTCAACATTTTTGATGTCCAGCCCAGCTTTCCTTATACTTCTTTCAATCGTTTCTTGTGAAGTTTTTGCTCTTTCATATTCCAATTGAATAAATCCAGTGGCGGCGACGGCAACAGATACTATGCCTGTTACAGCTCGTAATTCGCGTTCTATAATTCTGGCATGGCGAGGATGACGAATACCTGACACGTTAAAAAGAAGGTGTCCATAGCGTACTGTAAGCTCAGCTCCTGCCGCTTTGGCCAAATCCTCAACTTCCGTTACGGAAATAACGCTAGCATCGTAATGAAAGCATAGTTGTGCATGTGAATTGTCCTTTTGAGGTACAAGATGAACTAACTCGATACCTCGTCTGCTTTGGAGGGCATGAATGATTTTTGTTACACATTCATCCCTTTCGCCAGGCACTTCAGGCAATAATATTTCTAAGTCTATTCTAGTTTTTTCCATAGAGGTAGTGTGGCGTTAGTGCTCATGTGCTTCCCCGGCGTTAGTCATTTTAGCCATAAGGAAAAATGCTCCCTGGACAACAACTTTGGTATGTTGAGGCAACGTACTAACTGGTTTAATTTCGGTATAGCCCACATCAGATGCACCCCTGATTACTTGAATCCGTTCAAAAACCATTGCTTCGCTTGCATGACTATGCTCTGGAGCCGGTTCATGCTTATGATCTGCTTCTTGTTCTTCACTGGCTTTCTTACCAGATACGATAAATATGTAGTCTTTGCCATCATTCGTAACGATAGCAGCATCAGGAACAGCCGGATAGACGCTTTCTCCCAGGCTTATACGGGCGGTTACACTCATTCCTTCTATAAGGCCGGTTTTATCGTTAATTACGTGTGCATGCACCGGCACAGCACGCGTTTCATTCACAAATGCCGTGCCTATAGAATATATCCGCGCGTCATACTCCTGACCAGGGTTATTCGTAAGCGTAAAGTGTATTATTTGGCCAGGTGCCACTTTGGGCAAGTCCTTTTCATAGACAAATAAGTCCAGGTGTAGTTCCGAGTTGTTAATGATTTCTGCGATGGGAGCATTAGGATCGATATTAGATCCTATTTGGGAGGTAATCTCAGAGATTGTACCGCTAATTGGTGCCTTAATTGCCAGAGTCGAAGAAATGCTTCCTGTAGATACCCCAAGAGTAGAAAGTTGCCGTTGTAAGGCACTTCGTTGCGCACGAAGTCCTTTAAGCTCAGATTCAATCCGTTGCACATTCTTGTACGGAGCGGCATTCCCTCTGACAAGTTCCCGTTGGCGGTCAAGCTCCTGATTTGAATACTGAATCCGTGCATTGATAGAAATCAGCTCTTGTTGAATATTAGAAACCTCTGTATTAGCAATTGTTCCAATAGTCTGTCCTTTTCTAACGTAGCTTCCGGGTTGTATGTTTATTGAACGTAACACTCCGCCCACTAGTGATGTAATGAATGCTTTATTTTGACTTGGTACTTCTAGCGTACCACTAACACTGATCGAGCTGGTCAGATTCTTCATTTCAACTTGCCCGATTGTAATGTTGGCTGCCTTTAATTGATCCTCGGTTAAACTAACGAGTGTACTTTCTTCGTGATGTTCTTCTATTGTAGTTGTGGATTCCTTCTTGCCGCCGCACGCCAGCAATAACAGAAACACAGGAAACAGGTATATGATATATCTCATTCTTAGCGATTTAAATAATAATTAAGTTGGATGATAGATTGGTTGTACTCATTTAGTGCATCCAGGTAATTCCTACGGATGTCAAGAGCCTGCATTAGGTATTGCGAAAGCTCGGCAAAACTTATTTCTCCCCCGCGATAAGCGAGGTTTGCCGCGGTAACGATCTTTTCAGCCTGCTGTAATCCGGTTGCTTCATAGTATTCCACTCTTTCCAATTGCTTCTGGAGCTGTAACCTGCTTTGAGAAAACCGTGTTTGTAATAACACCTTTTCATAATCATAAAGCGTTTGCTGATAATCCCGTTCCAGTTGGGAAGCCCTGATTTTATTCCTATACCCATTCAGGCCAAATATTGGCACTCCAACGGTTACCGAGAAACCAGAATAGGGGTTTAACATACCGTATAACCTTTGAGAGAAAAAGCGGCCTGAGAAATCCGGCATTAACCCTGACCTTGCTACCCGAACATCAGCATTTGCTATCGCAATTTCCTGCTGTTGTTTTAGTAAAGCGGGGTGATCGGCTGTAGGCTGCATGTCCAGATCAAACGGTACTTTTGACAATGGCATTTCATCGGCCAGATAGGAGATGTCCGAATGCAGAATAGCGTTTAAAATAGCTTGCTGGCTTTGAATATCTTTATCAATTAGCCTCTTCTGTAAGTGAACCTCCTGGCTTCTTGCATTGGCAGAAATACTGTCAAGGCCTGGGCTTTCTCCAGCATGAGCACGCAATTGAGCAATTTTAGCTGATTCATGAAAGAAGCTATCCAAGGTTGTCAATACTTGCTTTCGGTTTTGATGATACCAAAGCGTATAGTATGCAGTTTGAAGTTCGCGCTTGATCTCCAATGCCTGTAGTTGCTTTGTATAGGAAACAGCTCGAAGCTGCTCCTGCAATAAACTGCGTTTGGCCTTATACACACCTGGCCAATCTATACTTTGGGAAAGGCCGATTTTTAATATTCCTTGATGATCTGAAGGACGAAGATCTTCATTTTCAAAAAACACACCTGTCTTGGGAATATCGAAATATGTTCCGCTTAATGCCCGTGAACGCTGTACTGCGATATCGCGGCTACGTAACTGTAGATTATTTTGCAGTGCAATTTCAAAAGCATCATTGAAACTAATTCGTGTCGGTTCTGCCGCTGTCCTTCCGGTCTGGCTACTTGCAAATATTGGGGATAGAGTAAGCATTACCACCATAACAGGTGATGATCTGCGCCGGATGCCTGTAGTAAACATGATATAGAGTAAGGGCAACACGATAAGCGTTAAGACAGTAGCGGTTATCAGGCCTCCAATAACAACAGTAGCAAGTGGTTTTTGAACTTCCGCACCAGCCCCTGTTGATAAAGCCATTGGTAAAAAACCCAGCGAAGCAACTGCTGCTGTCATTAAAACAGGACGCAATCGGATTTTTGTTCCAATTCGCACACGCTCAATTACATCGGCAACCCCATCTTTTGCTAATTGATTAAAAGTTCCAATCAGAACGATACCATTAAGGACAGCAACGCCAAAAAGTGCGATGAATCCCACTCCAGCTGAAATAGAGAAAGGCATACCTCGTAACAACAAAGCAAAAACACCTCCAATAGCGGACATCGGTATTGCAGTGAAGATCAATGTTGCTTGCTGGAGTGATTGAAAGGTAAAATAGAGCAAGGCGAAAATTAGGAATAAGGCAATTGGCACCGCGATACTTAAGCGTGCAGAAGCTTCTTCGAGGCTTTGAAATGTTCCGCCATAAGTCAAATAATAGCCGGTTGGTAGTCTGAAATCAGCCAGCTTCTTTTGTATGTCTTTTACAACACTCTGCACATCACGATCTTTTACGTTGAACCCTATCACGATGCGCCTTTTTGCATCTTCCCGGCTTATCTGTGCCGGCCCTTCCTTGAACGAAACCTTTGCTACCTGGCTTAAAGGCACCTGACTTCCGCCTGGTATAGGGATGTAAAGATTTGCAACATCCTCTATTCCTGTACGATGAGCACTATCAAGGCGTACAACCAGGTCAAATTTTCTTTCATTTTCAAAGATTACTCCCGTTTTGGTTCCTGCAAATGCCGCGGTAATAACCCGATTTATGGCGGCTATGTTCAACCCATATGCCGCCACTTGTGTTCGATTGTACTCAATAGTAATTTGAGGTAAGCCAGAAGTTCGTTCAATTTGAGGTGCTGTTGCCCCTTCCACTGATTGCACGATACTTGCAATTTTTGGTGCTAGATCAGCTAAGGTTGCTATATCCTCCCCAAAAATCTTGATCGCCACATCCTGTCTAACGCCAGTCATCAACTCATTAAAACGCATTTGAATTGGCTGATTGGCTTCGAAGAATATACCAGGAATCACCTCCAGTTTCTCCAAAATGCGTTGAGCGAGGTCGTTGTAGTCATATGTAGTTGTCCACTCCTTTTTTTCCTTCAGGACTATTATAAGATCAGATGCTTCCGGGGGCATTGGATCTGTTGGGATTTCGGCACTTCCTGTCTTGCCTATAACAGCTTTAACCTCAGGAAAGGACTTAATTATTCGTTGTGCCTGTAGAGATGTCTCTATGCTTTGTGAAAGCGAAGCACCTTGTGGTAGAATACAGTGAAAGGCATAATCACCTTCCTGAAGCTGCGGCAGAAATTCGCCACCCATGCGTGAAAATGCAATGATGGTGAAAACTAACAATGCAGCTGCTACAGCCACAATGAATCGCTTTTGATTAATAGCCCAGTTAAGAATCGGTTCATATCTACGTTGAAACCAATCCATCATCTTGTCTGAAAATGTCCGCCTGTTGCTCAACTGTTTTGGCAGCACCAATGCACACATCATGGGGATATAGGTAATTGACAATACCAAGGCTCCAAGTATCGCAAATCCCACCGTTTGCGCCATCGGGCGAAACATCTTTCCTTCAATACCAACAAGTGTGAGAATAGGGATGTATACGATAAGGATTATTATTTCTCCAAACGCTGCGCTACTACGAATTTTAGAAGCCGATTGAAATACTTCTTCATCCATTTCCCCTTGGGAAAGTGCCTTTCCACTCTTCCGCAATCCCAGGTGATGCATCGTAGCTTCAACTATTATAACCGCACCATCTACGATCAAACCAAAGTCTATCGCACCCAAAGACATCAGGTTTGCGCTTACTCCAAAGACATGCATCATACCCAATGCAAACAATAGGGATAGAGGGATTGCGGATGCTACGATAAGCCCAGCCCTCAGATTTCCAAGGAAGATCACCAATACAAAAATTACTATCAGAGCGCCCTCAATTAAGTTTGTTTCAACTGTCTTTATTGCCCGATCAACAAGATCTGTCCGGTCTAAGAAGGGCTCGATCTCGATATCAGGAGGTAATGACTTCTTTATAGTTTCCATTTTCAGCTTTACCCGCTCCACCACTTCCGCGCTGTTGTATCCCTTTAGCATCATTACAATACCACCCACCACTTCGCCTTCACCGTTGCGTGTCATTGCTCCATATCTGATAGCATGGCCTATTCGGGGCGTAGCAACATGGCGAACAAGGACAGGTATGCCCTTTACTGTTTTGATGACGATATTTCCGATGTCCTCCGTGCTTGTGGCAATACCAATACCGCGAATGAAGTATGCGTACGGTTTCTTGTCTATATAGGCTCCGCCAGTGTTTGCATTATTTTTTTCCAGTGCATCGAGAAGCTCTGCAACTGTCACATTCATAGCTTTCAGCTGGTTGGGATCTATGGCCACCTCATATTGTTTCAGATAGCCTCCAAATGAATTGACTTCTGCTATGCCTGGAGTTCCGTAAAGTTGTCTGGCAACGATCCAATCATGCATTGTCCGCAAGTCCATCGCGGAATACTTGTGCTCCGACCCTTTTTTGGGATGAATTATATACTGGTATATTTCGCCCAATCCGGTACTTACCGGTGCCAGTTCAGGAGATCCCATACCTGCTGGTATTTCTTCCTCAGCGTTTTTGAGCCGCTCATTTATAAGTTGTCGCGCAAAATAGATATTGACGTTATCGTGAAAAACTACCGTTACTACTGACAACCCAAATCTCGAAATAGACCGGATCTCCACAAGATCAGGCAGATTGGCAATGCTGCGTTCTATTGGATAAGTAACGAATTGCTCAACCTCCTGGCTAGCCAGCGTTGGGGCAGTTGTAATTATCTGAACCTGGTTGTTTGTAATATCGGGTACTGCATCAACTGGCAGCCGGGTTAGGGAATAGATCCCCCATGCTATTAGAATCAAAGTAAAAATTCCAATAGCTAGCTTATTCTTTATTGAAAAGTAAATTATTCGATCTAGCATTCTTGTAGTTCAAAAGTGTTGTAAATAGCCATTTATGCGTTGTTGGAGCAACGCATAAGTGGCTTAACATGCCTTTGACAGGCCAACATTCTTAAACTAACTGGGGAGGTTGCCAGATCGGAATGGACATTTTCCGAATAATGGATTCAAGTGCCTCTTGATATACTGGTTGCTCCTTGGCAATTACCATGTCAGGTATGCTTACTGGTTCAGTCATCAGCGAAAATGAAGCACAGCAGGCACATTGACAGAAAGGGGAGCAAAGATCAGCACTATCCTCATGATGTTCATGCGAAGCACCTTGGGTAGAAGCTACTGAAGATGAAATCGTAATACCATCAGCACATGGAACGCAGCTGAGGAGTATAACTAAAATGGCCATAAAGGATGCCAAGTATCGCATGATTCAGTAAAAATAGAGAAAAAAGCACAAATAATATTCTGTTGGCCTTTTGAAGATATCCTGCAGGAACCATTTTGAAATTGGTTGAATCTTACCGTTACTGCGTTCTTTATATATAATGACGTAAAAGCAAACAATATTTTAACTTTTGTCGTATATTTGCTATAGTAAAGCCTATCCCAAAAATGACAAAACGTCATATCTATACGCCCATCATTTTACCCGGCACCCTTAAGCTGCAACAAAACCTACAAGGGTGGGAGGATGTAAACACATTGAAACAGCTTGGCGGCCAAAACCAATACAGGCAAGCGCTTTCTTCCATCAAAGCCCCCGGGCTTGTAATATTTTCCCTCATCACCCTACAGGGCAACAAAGTTATCATTTCAAGCAAACCGGTATTTGTGGGGAATCATTCCAAGCCATTGGCTGTCACTGCTTTCGCCAGGCAAATGTCGCAAGGCAAAAAAATATGGTTCCAAAAAAGCGCCTCAAAATGGCAACAAACGGCAACAATTTCCCGGCACCCATTAAGTTATCCTGATTTGTTCAAACAATTTGGTCAGATACTCCAGTTGTTCATCTGGTGGAAATACTATGACCATCCTCTGACTCAAGCATTGCGATAAGTAATATAGCATCAAAACGCCCAAAAGTCTAACTGATTTATTTCGACGAAGTTGGATCATCATAGATATAACCTTGAAAAATAAATAGACTTTAAAGTGCAATAAAACAACGATTAAAGAGATAAATGCCAGATTTGTTAATGACAAGTTCGGTATTTGCACTTATAGGCGGCTATTACTAATTGGCAATCAGCTATTTTGGTAATTCATGGCATTTTTGTTGTGCTATTACCGAATATATTTATTTAACTTAGGAACCGGCTGTTCTGCGTTGTGTTAGGAAGGGGAGAAACTGACCACAATCAGCCAATAAAATCAAAAAGAGACCTTTTTATCCTTTTTCCATGACTGTAATCATATTTTATTCTTCAATTCAGCTGGACTTTTGGGTTGTGAATAAAATATATCATTTCACAAAAAACATCCAGTTTTATGAACCTCAAACATTTTTATGTCGCTGCTTTCGCTGCCTGCTTTATTATCTATGGTTGCGGAGGTAGTTCCGAAGAAAAATCAGTAAAAGATGAAACCCCACAACAGCCGGTCGATGAGTCTCCTGCACCTGCCGCTACTGCCAGCGACAAGGGTATAGGTAAATTCCAAAACGTGGAATTGACGCATCCACTTGACGAAGGCATGGTAAAAGCCGGCCAAGGAACATATGATGTGAAATGCGGTTCTTGCCATAAGCTCAACGAAGAAAAGCTGGTTGGTCCCGGTTGGAAGGGCGTAACTGACAGAAGAACTCCTGAATGGATCATGAACTTCGTGACAAATGTGGATGAAATGTTAGAGAAAGATCCTAAAGCACAGGCAATGCTTGAAGTATGTATGGTTCGTATGCCTAACCAGAACCTGAAAGATGATGAAGCAAGGGCTGTGTTAGAGTTCATGCGTAAGAACGATGGCAAGAACTAGATGACAAATGTTTCCCCTTCTTAACACACAATAGGAATTATATGACCAAGTATCTTTTAACATTAATGTCTCTGGGAGCCATAGTTGGCTTTCAGAGCTGTAAAATGAAGACGACCGAGGCAGCGGTGAGCGGTGATGCCGCATCGAAAGTATACGTTGCTCCTGGTAAGTATGACGAGTTTTACAATTTCGTTTCCGGTGGCTTTAGCGGCCAGGTATCAGTATACGGGCTTCCTTCAGGACGTTTGCTGAAAGTGATTCCCGTGTTTTCACAAAATCCCGAGAATGGCTACGGTTTTAACGAGGAGACTAAGCCAATGCTGCAAACATCTCATGGTTTTATTCCCTGGGATGATGAACATCACCTGGCGCTTTCTCAGACTAATGGTGAACACGACGGACGCTGGTTGTTTGCCAATGCAAATAATACACCACGTGTGGCGCGTATCGACCTGAAGACGTTTAAGACTGTCGAAGTGCTGGAACTGCCTAATAGCGGCGGTAACCACTCTTCGCCATTCATTACCGAAAATTCAGAGTACATCGTTGGTGGTACACGTTTTTCCGTTCCCATCGCCGATCAGGAAGCAGCGCTCACGCAGGCCTCTTTTAAAGCAAACTTTAAAAGTACTGTGTCCTTTATCGCTATTGATCCTACAACAGGTAGGATGAAAATAGATTTCCAGGTAGTATTACCTGGTATGGACCTCGACTTGAGTCGCGCTGGTAAAGGACCTTCACATGGATGGTTCTTCTTTTCAACATATAATACGGAGCAGGCTAATACACTTTTGGAGGTGAATGCTTCGCAGAAGGATAAAGACTATATCGTTGCTATCAATTGGAAGAAAGCCCAGGAATATGCAAGGGCTGGCAAGGGTAAGAAAATGGCTACCGAATATTATCACAATACGTTGAACGAGGAAAATCATACCGCTACGTCAGAAGTGGAGAAAGAAGTGCTTACACTCGATCCAAACGAATTGAAAGATTTTGTTTACCTGATCCCATGTCCAAAGTCCCCACACGGTTGTGATGTTGATCCGACAGGTGAGTATATCATAGGTAGCGGTAAACTTGCAGCTTTAATTCCGGTGTTTGCTTATCAAAAGATCACTAAAGCCATCGCTGACAAAGCTTTTGAAGGCGATTATTATGGCATTCCCGTGATCAAATACGAAGCTGCGCTTCATGGTGAAGTTCAGAAGCCAGGTCTGGGACCATTGCACACAGAGTTTGATGGTAAAGGCAACGCTTATACTTCTTTCTTTGTTTCTTCTGAGATTGTTAAATGGAACATCAAGGATCTGAAGGTGTTGGACAGGGTGCCGACGTATTATTCTATCGGTCACCTGATGGTGCCCGGTGGCGATACAAAAAAGCCCTATGGTAAATATGTAGTAGCATACAACAAAATTACCAAAGACAGGTATCTGCCTACAGGTCCCGAGTTGACGCAAAGTGCACAGTTGTATTCGATAGATGGAGACAAAATGCAATTGTTGTTGGACTATCCTACAATAGGTGAACCACACTACGCCCAGGCTATTGCAGCTGATAAGATCAAGGCGCAAAGTGCTAAGATTTACGACATCAATGTTAACAAGCATCAATATGTGTCGATGGGCGAAAAAACCACAAAGGTAGTACGTGCCGGCAACCGTGTGGACGTCTATATGACAGCTATACGCTCTCACCTGACGCCTGATAACATAGAAGGTATACAGGTTGGTGACGAAGTGTATTTCCACGTAACGAACCTGGAGCAAGATTGGGACATACCGCACGGTTTTGCCGTCAAGCATGCTGCTAACGCAGAATTGCTGATAATGCCGGGTGAAACTAATACTCTGAAGTTTGTGCCAACTAAAGCCGGTGTTTATCCGTTCTATTGCACCGACTTCTGTTCTGCACTGCACCAGGAAATGCAAGGTTACATGCGTGTGTCTCCTAAAGGAAGCAGTGTGCCTTTGAAATGGCATACAGGTAAAACTGATTCAGCCGCTGCAGTAGCAGCAGTAAGATAATTTTCTCACCAATGGCAGTATACTTATGAAGTGTACTGCCATTATTTTTTCTGATCGTATGAAGAAGTTAAGCGTTTTAGGCAGGATCAGTATCTTTTTGGTGGTAGGATGCGTTGTTGCTTTATGGTTTCTGCCTATGTGGCGCATCGATCTCGCAGCTCCGCAATATCCTGAAGGTATCTATATGGAAATATGGATAAACGATGTAAAAGGCGATGTTGAGGTCATCAATGGCTTGAATCATTACATCGGTATGAAAACCATTCACAAAGAAGATTTTAAGGAGTTTGTTTATCTGCCCATCACTTTAATGGTTTTCTGCGGTATCGGGCTGTTGGTGTTAGTGCTAAATCGGAAAGTCGGATATTATGTTTGGACAATGATATTCCTGACAATAGCCGGAGTTTCAATGTATGATTTTTGGAAGTGGGAGTATGATTATGGCCATAATCTCAATCCGACTGCGCCCATTAAAGTGCCAGGTATGGCTTATCAGCCGCCCCTGATCGGCTACAAAAAAATGCTGAATTTTGAAGCATTGTCTCAGCCAGCCCTTGGTGGGTGGTTTTTTATCGTAGCAGGCGTTATCCTTGTTGGAGTTTGCTTCTACGAATGGAAACGAACTAAAAATCAATTGAGATGAAATTGAACTTATCGATCCTGATGTTTGTGATCCTGGCTGCATTTTCATCTTGCAGCAGGGGATACGAACCTATTGACTATGGTAAAGAAGCGTGTGCACACTGCAAGATGACCATTGTGGATGATCGGTTTGCGGCTGAATTGGTTGATGCTAAGGGACGCGTGTTTAAGTTTGATGACGTTGCCTGCATGAAGCAATTCATATCAGAACAGAACAAACAAGGTGACAATCTCTTGTACGTAGAGGATTTTTTGAAGAAGGACGCTGGGGTTATAGATGCTGGTAGTGCAGTGTACTTGCGGCATGAATTCTTTGCAAGCCCGATGAACGGGAACTATGCAGCTTTTAAAACAATAGCTGATGCGCAGAGGCTGAAGGATAGCCTCGGAATTAATACAATGAAATGGGAAGAGTTGAAGTAGCACGACGATGGATCGCATGCATCGTATTTATTTTATTACCCGGATTAACGTACGCCAAATCTGTAAGAGTTACTCCTGCGACTAGTATGCAAGAGACGTTGGATCGTGCTGCCGACGGCGATACGGTATATGTCAGTAGTGGCAGTTATAATCAGAACAACATTATTGTCAGGAAATCGATTGCCATAATTGGTGATGGATATCCTGTTTTTGATGGTGGAAAGAAGAATGAGGTATTTATCGTAGTAGCGAACAATGTCCTCATCAAAGGCTTACAGGTACAAAATACCGGCAGGAGCAGCATGACGGACATGGCAGGAATAAAGCTCCAGAATGTTTCACACGTTACCGTCAGTAGTTGCCGCATATACAATACTACCTATGGGGTTTATCTGCAAAACAGTACTCATTGCCAGGTCGTAGGTAATACTATTAAAGCAAGTTCAAAACAGGAACTACAATCCGGCAACGGTGTTCATGCCTGGAAGAGTAGCAATTTACTTATTAGTCATAACGTATTGACTGGTCACCGTGATGGTATTTATTTCGAGTTTGTGACCCAATCGTTGATCACTAACAACCGATCATTCGGTAATATCAGGTACGGTCTACATTTCATGTTTTCCCACAATGACGTTTATAGCTACAATACTTTCGAAAATAACGGGGCGGGAGTTGCGGTGATGTATACAAAAGGTGTCACAATGTATAAAAACACCTTTTACCTTAACTGGGGTGATGCCTCCTATGCTATACTGCTGAAGGATATTTCTGATAGCAGGATCGAGTATAATAAATTCACGAAGAACACGGTAGGTATTTTTATGGAAGGTAGTAGTCGCATTCATGTGGCCTATAATACCTTTAGCGATAATGGGTGGGCCATGCGTATACAAGCAAGCTGTGACGGTAACACCTTCGAGAAAAATAATTTCTTTGGTAATTCTTTCGATGTAGCTACCAATGGTACAATGATGCTGAATACATTCAGGGGTAACTATTGGGATAAATACGGCGGCTACGACCTTGATAAAGATGGTAATGGAGATATCCCATATTACCCCGTCAGTGTTTATTCTGTGATCACAGAACGGATACCAACAGCTATGATACTGTACAGGAGTTTTCTTACTAATATTATGGATGAAGTTGAAAAGGTTATGCCCAGTATCATTCCTGATCAATTGCGGGATGATGCACCAAGACTAAAAAGGTGGAAATTATGATCGAAATAAAAGGGCTGACAAAATCGTTTGGCAAATTCAAGGCGCTGGATAATATTAATCTGGACCTGCTCAAGGGCCAAGCAATATCATTGTTGGGACCCAATGGATCCGGAAAAACAACGCTGATCAAATCTATCCTGGGGCTTGTTATACCTGAAAAAGGATCTATCAGCATAAACGGACACGTTGTTAAAACGGATTGGTCCTATCGTTCGCAAATAGGGTACATGCCGCAAATAGGTCGTTACCCTGATAATATGACGATCGAACAGGTGATCAATATGATCAAGGAGATACGTGCCGACCGCAAAATCTATGATGAGGAACTGATATCAGGTTTTGGGCTGGATAAGGTAATGCATAAAACCATGCGCAATCTTTCGGGCGGTACGCGGCAGAAGGTAAGCGCCTGCCTTGCATTCCTGTTTTCTCCCAATATTTACATTCTTGATGAACCTACTGCAGGTTTAGATCCAGTTTCTAGTGAGCTGCTTAAAGAAAAGATTACCAGCGAGCGCAACGCCGGTAAGCTCATTCTTATCACATCCCATGTTTTAAGCGACCTGGAAGGCATTGCCAGCCACATTATTTACTTGCAAGATGGTACGCTCATGTTCTATAAGAGTGTAGAAGAGCTGCAGTTAAGCACTGGTGAAGAGAAATTAAACAGGGTAGTAGCCCACGTTATGAAGACGCAATTGCCATCATTAAAAAAGACATTATGAAGATCATCATAAAATATGTGTTGCTCGACCTGTTGCGGAATAGGATAGTGATCGTATATACGATTTTGCTTGCGATACTGTCGATTAGTGTATTAGGGTTGGATGCAAATCCAGCGAAAGGATTATTGAGCCTCTTGAATGTTTCTTTGCTTTTTGTACCGATCATCACGATACTTTTTGCCACTATTTACTTTTTTAACTCGATAGAGTTTACTGAGCTCTTGCTTTCACAGCCGATAAAAAGAAAAAGCGTGTTGCTGGCGGAATATATCGGTGTGGCAACCTCTTTGGCAGGGGCTTATGCGGTAGGTGTCGGACTGCCACTGTTGTTCCTGGTGTCGGGCACCGAGTCTTTAATTCTTGTATTGACCGGGATACTGCTCACCCTTATTTTTACTTCGCTGGCTCTACTGATCTTTGTAAAATGGCGCGATAAGACCAAGGGTATTGGTGTAGCAATCGGCACCTCATTGTTTTTTACGCTTCTATTCGATGGCTTATTGATAGCCTTCATTTATTCATTTGGCGATTACCCTATAGATAAGGCTGTTATCGGTGTCATCGCCTTTAATCCCATTGATCTGGCCCGGGTATTGATGCTTTTGCAGCTAGATGTGGCAGTATTGATGGGATATTCGGGGGCGCTGTTTAAGAAGTTTCTGGGCTCGGCTACGGGCAGTATATTTTCTTTTGCCTGTATGGCTTTTTGGGTGATATGGCCACTGCTTTTATCCGTTAAGGTCTTTAAGAAGAAAGACCTGTAGCAGTTTACCATCCAAGCTCTGCTTTCCCTTGTGCAGATATCCGATCCGCATTCCACTTGGGTTCCCATACCAGTTTGGCAGTTGCATCGTAGTCTGGAAGACTTGATTCTACAGCTACCGCCACGTGATTGGTTATAAAATTGCCGAGCGGACACGATGGTGTTGATAGCGTCATGTTCACAGTTATTGTCTTTTCCGCTTCATTTATATCTATACCGTAAACCAGGCCCAGGTCTACGATGTTTATACCAAGCTCGGGGTCTGATACCTGGTGCAAGGCTTCCAGTACAATTGCTTTAGTACGGTAGTCGCTATCTGTTATGTCTAGTTCCATTTTCCAGTTTTTTAATGATCAATACTACATGTATAAAATACCACGCGGATGCCAAAATCATCAGCGTAGCTCCCGAGTAGATCGGTACAGTTTGCCTTAGGAGTATCCCAGCAAGAAATAATATATATCCCGGCAGAAATGCCAACATCTGACCTTTCACCCATTTCTCGTTAAACAGATCTTTGGGCATAACTTCCGGCAAGGTGTTTGGCTTAGTAATATGCATCCACACAATGAAGGGCAGCGTCTTAAAAGTCTGGCCCATAATAATGGTGCTGATGAACCCGCCGAAGAACGCGAAACCAAAGGCTGTTATTGTGCTGGGACTGACGTTATTGTTTGTTATTAGTGCGATCAATAACAAAACAAAAGGAACTGATATTAGTGTAAGCGCGATAAATGTTTGTTTCATTCCGTTGTCCAGCTGTTTCCGCATAGCTGTCTTGTAGCATATCCTTACATACCGGCCATAGGCGACAATTCCTGCCAGTATGAGGACGAAATATAGAAGGCGACCCCATGACGCCCTAAATACCAAACCTTCAAGTAATAGTAGCGTCAGGCCGATATTAATAGTATAGTAGCTTATATTCAATAGCTTCTTTTCTTCTGTACGACTTAGCAGGAACATTGGTATTAGTTTAGAGCTGACGCCGATGATCAATTGCAGAAACCATCCCGCCATACCAATCGAAGCGTGGATTTTCAGATAAAAAAGATGTTCCTCAGGTAAAAATGGATGACCGAGGTTTACCAATAGCAGGATCCCTATGGTGCAAGTGATCGCCAGCCATAAGTGGGCTATTAGCATGAAATCGCGTACAATATTCTCTTTTCCAGCACTGGCTGTTTTGTAAATGTTCCATGCGTGCAGGATAACTGCAGTGAGGATCAATGCACCACCAATATATGCAGGAGTATTGAGCGTGAAGTTCCAAAACGAAGTAACAAGTAGTGCTGCTCCGGAGGTAAGAAGGGCAATAATTGGTACCGGAAGCTTTTCGTTATAGAGTCTTCGTTCGCATATCACAGGCGCCAGCTGATTGCTTGCGCCAAAAATGATCATAGTTGCCCAGCCAAATACCGCAAGGTGTGTTATGGCAAGTATGCGCGGCTGAAAATAGTGACCCGTAAAGGCGCGTCCTGCGATAAGGCAAAGAACGGATAACAAAACAAAGGCGAATGCGGCAACCAGGTAGTAGGGTATAATTGCAGCTTTAGGCGGTATATGTTCGTCCGGTGGTTTCATGCAGCGTTATCTTGCCGGTATATTATCAGTTCCACGCCTTCATTTGTGTGCTTTATGACGTTTTGATAACTTCTTTCTTTCAATTCAGGCAGCAGAAATAGCGGTACCTTTTTATGGTAGACATATAATGCCGTGTTGCTCTCCAACGAGTCAAGTGCCTTTAATATAGTGACCATGGGTTGGGGCATAGGAAGCTGCCTCACATCTATGTATTGTAACCTACTATTAAACCTGTCTTTTATTTCGTCAAACTGCGATTCTTCAGTCAAGCGATCGTCTGTGCTAATCGCTTCGTTAGTTGTCTTTTTAAGGTATGTGTGAACCTCATCAGTTCCTACTTCAACGACTTCGGATGTGTATCCCCGATCTTTTAGTATGCCAATAAGGGGCCGTGGTTCGAACGAGTTGATCAGAAGCAATACTTTGCCCTTTGGTAGCTCCGCTATTGCCTGCATTATTTTTCTAAACGGGTCGTTCCCACTGCTAATATCCTCTCTTACATCTAACAGCATATCGTAGCTAATATCCGCGGTCGTGTCTATAGGGGCGCGGTCTTTGTTGATAGGTTTACTTTCACCGATTGCAAAGCCCAGCGGCCTAAGTTTCGTAAAGAACGTTTCGATATCGCACTTTCCAATTTTGGCTGCATCCGCTATTGTTACTCGCGATGCAAATATTTTCCTTAGTACTGGGTTTTGTAGCTTTTTGAAATGTGCATTGATGCTGGCAATTGCGTCAATTGCGGCTGGATTGGCCTTGATTAACGCTGCGATCTTTGTATTTGCGTCGATGACCATATTGTTTAAGTTTAAGAAGGACTCGAAACCAATGTTTCGAGTCCTTGATTTGCTAGAGTTTGTTTTCTAATTCAATAGCTTTCGGGAAGAGAATGTTATTTTCCAGGTGTATGTGTTGGATAAGATCATTTTCAAATTCTTCCAGTTTGTGGAATAACAGTCCAACACTATTGCAGGAATTTGCTGGCCTTGTATAATCATTGGTAAGCTGGCGTATCTCTTTCGATAGATTACCGGCGAGGTCGTGATCGCTTTCCATCATCCAGATAGGATCTTTGACAGTTGCAAACCCCTGTTGCTGGTCCTTTCTAAATCCTGGCGTTTCCAGCTGTTTGATGTATGGGAATAATATTTGTTCCTCTTTCTTCAAATGTGTTGTCAGCTCTCTCAGCAGTTCATGCGTTTTGTCGCGTAGTGTGATCAACATCGGATTGCCGGCGCCATGGTGCCCTGCAACTTTCTCTGACAGATCTGCCAATAATCGGGTATTCTCCTTTACATAAGTATGATGAACGTTAATGATGTAGTCAGCGAGGAAAGACAGTGTCCATGAGTTAAAGTCCATCTGTGGTCCTGCAGGAGTCACACGTTCGGCATTTTGCAGCTCATCTTTCACTCTATGTACATCCAGTCCTTTTTCTAGGCAGGCTTCTTCAAGCGAACGTTTGCCGCCACAACAGAAATCTATTCCCAGCTTTTTCAGCAACGCCGCTTTGCGCATGTCTTTACTGGCAATCTCTCCTATCGTTTCCACGTTTTTTTCATTCTTCTTTATTTCTACTTCCCATATTTCAGGGCCATTGCTCAGGTAAGTCCATGAAAAACAGTTCCCGCGTTCGCCGAGTAATTGATAGTAGAGCGGTTTGGGATCGTGGTCATTGTGAATCACTACAGAGTACCCTTCGGCCACGTTGTCGAATGCGTCGAAAATGGTAGGGTGTTTCATTCTTGGTTCCAGTACCGTAACATCGATGAAAACGTTGTTCATTGTTGTATTGTTTTATTGATTTATGATTGAGAAAAAGTTCTTGTTGTTGTTTTAAAAGCTGGCAAGGGAAAACGCAACCTGTTTATATTGTTAAATGCCAGTACCACCGCTCCGGTCATCAGGCATATGGAAGCGACCCACAATAACCACTGCATGATGGCACTGCTCAGCATTAGCATAAAACCGAGTCCCTGTGCCATTAACACTACCTCGTTCAAGAATATTCCCGACACAAATAGCCAAAGGCCAAAATGAGTTGACTTTTGCAGCGTCAGCAACTCATCCTGAATGAAGTGAGCCAGTATGTACAGGCTGATAAAGCCCAATAGCACGAGATGTAAGAAGCCAATTATAACTGGCCGGTTTGTGAATACAAGCGGTCCAAGCGAGGGGATAATAGTTAGTGATTGTAAGACCGTCTTTAAAATGAAAGCCAACATAGCGATCAAGCCGATCTTTCGCACTATAGGGTTAAACGTAGCTGTTTGTAGTTTTAAGGTGGGTATTATCAATATAAAAGATATCGCGCAGGCAACTAATGCAAGACTACCGATTATAGCTATGGTGCTTATCCAGAAGTTTGGATAATGCCATAAGTAAGACATAAACATGGAGGGAATAACCGAATAGGTCAGCAGACGGGCGAATGCAAATGTCTTCCCGTTGCTTAATCCAAGTTTATTTATCAGGAGCGCGAATACAGCCAGGCTGAAAAAGCCGTTGTATTGCAAGTGCAAGTAGGTATAGATAGCATCTTTGTATAAGACTACGTTGGGTGATTTGGTTGCGAGCAAATAGGCTAAAGTAAAGGGACCTACCGAAGACAATGCCAGGTAGATAAATGATGAAATACTGAGTAAACGTGTCGCTTTGTTGACAGGCGATCTATTCAGGTCTTTAATAAACACATAAGCAAAGCCGTAAGTAACAAAAATGAAAAGGGTGGAAAAGGCGATGGAGAATGCGCCATAGCCCTGACACAGAAAGCTAACAAGCATGCCTGCAGCGTTCAGAAATATACCGGCAAGTAGCCATTTGTAAATCGGCTTGCCGCTGGTCTTTGCTGGAAGTAATTGGAAGGTCATTAACGCCAATAGGGCTAAAGAAACCCATCCTGAAAATGCGAAGTGAGAATGCGCATGCAAGGTGTGCTTGAAGTCTATAAAAGGCAGTGGAAACAAAAGTTTGCTACGCATAATGAACCCTAGCATAGCTACTATTCCCAAGTTTACCATGGCAATGCTTGCCCACTTTTCTAATGATTTCATAATTAAGGACAATTTTGTCTTTTATTATAGCAAATTTTTTATTTCTTATTGATCAAGACACTCTCTCCATTCAGCAGTCGATTCGCTAATGTTTCTACCGTCGTATTCTCCATCATTTTAGTTAGTCGATTCCTGATGTCTTTGAACTGATTGTGAATAGGGCAGGGCTTCGTTTCTGAACATTGCTTCAATCCAAGTCCACACCCTACAAATACCTGGTCGCCGTCTACTGCCTCTACTATATCTTTCAGTGACTTCTTTTTTTGTTGCTTATCTAGAAAGAAGCCGCCGTTAACTCCCTTCTGTGAATTAACGATGTGTTTGCGGCTTAACGTTTGCAAAATTTTTGCTGTGAAATGTTGTGGTGCTTCAATGTGGTCGCATATCTCAAGTATACCAACTTTCCTGGTTTCGTCAGTTTCAGCGGCTATGTAGACAACTGCTCTAATCGCGTATTCGCATGCTTTTGAAAACATAATTCAAATTTTCGTTGCCCAAAATTCATCTTTCCACACTAAACACTCGTGCCCCTGGTGTAGGTCTGCAATTTGTTTGCCTGCTATTCTGAACTGATCAGGGTCACTCATTTTTTCTATATATGGAAAAAGTTCGCGCTCTTCGAAACGGATATGACCATTCAGTTCCTGCTCAAATTGATTAAGGAGGAGCTTTTCCTCGGTATTACCGGCTTGATGTTTTAAAGATTTGTAGATGCCGTTCAGAGTTCTGTGCTGTTTTATCGCCTCGAGCTTCATTGGGTCATCGGCGGCTAGTAAGCTAAATACGAGTTCCTCTTCCTGCTCAAAGTGTGTGGCGAGATCATTTTCGTAGAAGCATAACACATAGGCCACTATTCTTTCAGTATCGACCTTGTTTTTAAGCCCCTGCCTTATTTTCCAACACAACAGCAAACCGTCATGATGATCTTTCGACAACGGTACTAGTTCTTTCGATCGTTTTATAGGCTTTACTTGCTGTGCCATATAGCAAAGTTACGGAGTCTTTGTTAAATAAGGACAAAATTGTCTTTTATTGCAGTGGTCTGACAAAATGTTTAACATTTTCTACCTGACTAGGGTCATATGATATTGGGTTCACTCCAATAAGGCCATTACTTTTTGAGAATGTTTTTTCCTGGTTTGGCCTCATCAGGGCAAGCGCTTTAAAATAGTTGAATATGATTACCGTCATCCCTGCAAACAATACAATCCCGGCAATAGCGAAAACATGCAAAACGGTATTAACTGGGTTCATCAATTCCTGGAACGGTGAAATGTGCAATACGACATCCCGGTAACCTTTTGTTACCCCCGCGGCTATCAATGACAACCAGAAAACCAGGAGACTGACCTGTGTTACAGTAAACCCAATTCTAATGTATTTTTTGTTGACAGTTTTGAGTCGGTCAATTTTGATAATATAGCCAAAGGAGGCCAGGAGTATCATTGTGTTGATCCCAATGGTGGCACCCATAGCATGGGCTACTGTGATATGCGTGCCATGCGTATAACGATTTACAGCAGGTATCGACATGAATAGGGCCAGCAAAAGATTGAGGAAAATCCAATATTCAGATGCTATAAGGAACCTGTAGCTTAACAAGTGCCTGTATTTTCTTTGCTCTGACAGTTTTGCCTTGAACCCTTGTATAATACTGATGAGAATCAACCATTCGGTCATGCTAATAGCGTAAGAAACATGGCGTATCCATGAGGCTGCCGGCACATTGTAGATATGATGTCCCCAGTTAAACATCAGATTAGCCAACCCTAAAAAATAAAAGAAAAATGTCTTTCGCCCGCGTGCGATCTGCTCACTACCGCTCATCTTTACCATTATATAAAGCGAAGTGCCGTATATCATTTGGTTCCATGCGCCAACCATTGATCCGTTGGATTTCCATTGTACAGTGATCTCTCTAAGAAATGATTGCCTGAACCAGGATAGTTGGTAAAGATTTTGCTCAGCAAAAGTGATCAGGAAGAACAGGATACCGGTTGACCACATCCAGACATAAAGCGGGGGATTCTTTTTTCCTTTTGTCCACGACGTATAGTAGCTATACATTAGGCACAGCCAGGAGGCCAGAATAGGCAAGCCGAGAAGCGGTGGGAACTCCCAGTATTCTCTTCCGCCAAATTTTTTAAAACCGTAGAATACAAAAATCGCAACCACGGCACTCATCCATAAGTAAATAAAGCTCTTTTCAACGACTGGCTTTCTATCGATAGTACCGAATGCTGCCTGTTTATAGAATAGTATTCCAGCAGTTGCACCACTGATGATCCAGAAAAGTGCAGCCGAAACATGCATAGGCCTTAACTGGTAAAATGGGCTGTACTTATTGAAAAACTCAGGATAAAGGAAAGCAAAAGCCGCGACCGCCCCGAAAAACAAAGCTAAAAGGAGCATTGATAAAGAGAAAGTGAAGTATAATCGCAGGCTTTTGCTCATTATTTCTGGGGTATGCTATATGTTCCTGTCCAGTGCACAGCAGATGGATTTACCTTAGACTGACCGGATTTATCAACCCATTGAAGAAATGCAATGACATTGGCTACTTCTGCGTTGGAAAGGTTGAAATTTGGCATTCTGCCGCTGCCATGTTTGATAAAGCTCGTCATGTATTCTGCACCCTTTCCTGTCTCTGACGCAACATTCGTGAGGTCTGGTCCCATATATCCTCCTAGTCCATAAAGCTGGTGGCAGCTCTGGCAATTTTTATCCTGCCATGTTTGCATGCCGGCTAATGCTGCAGAATCCGCTCTCGTCTGGGTGTTATCACATTCGCGATAAACTAACAAGGTATAGCCGCTGAAACAAACGAACAATGATAGCCAAATCCATCGGATCATGCCGTAAAGGTATCAGCGGCCTCCAGGGTAAAATATGAGTTTTGTCAGGTTATTGAATGATGTCGGTCACAGCAGCTGGAACCGATCATGCTGTTCAGACAACTTACTGCGGTAGCAATACACCATCTATCACGTATACAATACCGTTTGAGGCCGGCACTGTGGCCAACACTTTTGCCGTTTTGTTGATTAGGATATCTGATCCGGATTTGCTGATGGTAATATTACCACCATTCACTTGTCCTAGGCTTTGACCATCCTGTATCATGTCTTCCTTAAGCACACCAACGAACACATGATACTGTAGTATATCGGCCAGTTTCTCTTTGTTCTCATCTTTCATCAGGTCGTCAACGGTACCTGCGGGCAGCTTATCAAACGCTGCGTTAATTGGAGCGAAAACTGTAAATGGACCGGCGTTGCTAAGTGCGTCGACTAGCTCGGCCTGCTGGACGGCAGCCACGAGTGTTGAGTGGTCTTTACTTCCGACAGCTACCTGCACAACATTCTTTTGTGAGATATCATCCTGCACACCCGACTGGCCCGTTTGAGCCGGTTCGGACGTATTTGTTGTTGTATTAGATGCTGGTCTCTCTGATTCGCTGGTGCAGCTTGTTGCAAAAATTGAAGTGATTGCTGCAATAAGTACTATCGATATCTTTTTCATTGTTGAAGTGTTTTGTTGATGTGAAGTTCTAAACACTTCCAACTGGAAACTATGACATTAATCAGGAAGACTATTTATTCTGCCAATAAATGCCAATAGTAATAAGGAAAGATCAGTACTGAATATTTGCTGACCTAACAAGAGCGTTCATGTCAAGGATCTTTATTTTCTTTCCAACAAGATCTACTACTTTGGTTTGCTTGTAGTAGGCCAGTAGTCTGATAGCCGTTTCTGTTACGGTGCCCACAAGGCTGGCGATATCATCGCGCGAGAGGGTCACATTAATAGTAGCTCCATCGGGTTCAAGACCATACTTTTCTTTAAGCAACAACAGAGCTTCTGCCATTCGCTCCCTCACGGTTTTTTGTGCAATATCGGTGATGGTTTGTTCTGCGTGACCCAATTCTGATGCCAACAATTTTATTAGCTGCATGGAAAGATTAGCATCTGTTTTTATTGCTTTTAGAAAAGCATTTTTGGGAATAAAACACAGCCTGGATTCTTCAATGGCTATTGCACTTGCGGTATATTTTGTTTCGCTAAGCAATGCGCGATACCCGATTAGGCTGCCATTTATAAGAAGGCGAACAATCTGTTCTTTGCCGTCGTTACCTATATGAACCACCTTTACTTTGCCCTCGTTAATACAGAATATGCCATTCGGAAAAGAGTGCTCGCTGAAGATCGTTTGCCCTTTTTTGAAAACGATGCATGATTTATTATTATCAAACTCGTTCAGCTCCGCAGCTCCCAAAGAGCAAAATGTTGAGTTGTGCCTCGTTTTGCATGTAGCACAACTCTCATAAAACGTGTTTCTTGTCCTGTCCAAGGGTTCTCTTTTTAAGTACATTCTACACAAAATGACGAAAACCTCACCAGGGGCTTGATGACCATCGTCAGTTTATTGTATGAGATTTGTCAGGGTTCTGACTTTGGTCATATTTCGTCAAAAAAAAGAATCTGCCATTCCTATGACTAAAGTCATTTTTCAGGTTCGAGTGTGCAAATACTTTTACACCCTATTGCGCAGTTAAAAGTGGCTGTTGCAAAGTGTGTCGAAAAGAAAAGTTACCCTCAATTCATAAAGATTCTGCGTTGCATACATTTCACATTCCGGTTTTGGGCCTAGGTTATAGCATTGATACTCCAGTAAAAGTGGCTCGTTTGGGCATCGCTTCGGTTGTATCCATTGTTGAAGATGAACTAATTGAGCAAATGCGAAAATTTCATTCTGGCGAGGCTGGTGAGGAGTATGTGCCTATTACACCGGAACAGGATGACTACCGGGCAAAACGGATAACGGCCTACCTCAACTTGCTTCAGAAGATCGTGCAACAACAAATAGCGGCTTTGAAAAAAATGCCGTTTAAGATTGGTAACGAGATAGTCAAATATTTCGAACTATTGCCGCAAGGGAGCCAACAGCGAGCTGCATACGATAAAATGAGTGCCCTTCCGGAAGGAAAGGCAAAGGTCGCCATGCAGGAACATTTGCGATCGTTGGTTACGCCTGGAAGCATAGATGTGAATATTATGTCCAAAGTGGACAATCTGCGGTATGATAAAAAAGGAGACCCATTGCCCGTCGAGTATTCCGACGCTATGTCGGCTCTTCGAGGCTTTGCCCATAGTAACCTGCAGTCATCTGTTGTTTTTTCAGCCGGTTACAATCCTCGGCTATATAATTACATAGAATCGTTTCCCGATTTCTTTCCGGATAGCACCGGGGAGTTGAAAAAGAGGATCGTAATCAAGGTAAGCGATTACCGATCAGCACTGCTGCAAGGTAAGATACTTGCCAAAAGAGGACTCTGGGTTTCGGAGTTTCGCATTGAGTCTGGTCTCAATTGCGGCGGGCATGCTTTTCCTACAGATGGACTTTTGCTCGGTCCTATACTCGAGGAATTTAGAAAGAACAGAATTAATCTGGCCGCTGAATTGTTCGATCTGTGTAGGGCAAACAATGGTGGATTTCACGCACAGCCGGAGCAGCTCATTACTGTTCAGGGCGGAATTGGGACAAGTCTCGAACATCAATTTTTGTTGGATCATTACGGCGTTGATCGCACGGGGTGGGGAAGTCCATTCTTGTTGGTCCCTGAGGCGACCAGTGTCGACACCAAGACATTACAACAGCTGGCAACAGCTAGGCCGTCAGACTATTTTCTCAGCAACGCTTCTCCTTTAGGTGTGCCATTTAACAACTTCAGACCCAGCTCGTCAGAAGCGCAACGCAAACAAAGAATTAAACAAGGACGTCCTGGAAGCCCTTGTTACAAAAAATATCTTTCGTCCAATACCGAGTTTACAGAGCGGCCAATTTGTACTGCGTCGAGACTATACCAGAAATTGAAGGTGGAAGAGCTAAGCGAAAGGGGCGATGAACAGGCTAAGCACGAGATAGATTTAGTTTTGGAAAAAGACTGCTTGTGTGAAGGGTTGGTTGCGCCGGCATTGATCAAAAATGATCTGCCGCCATCTCACAACCTGACTGCGGTAACGATATGTCCGGGACCGAACCTGGTATATTTCTCTGGTGTGTTCTCATTGCAGCAAATGATTGGTCATATATACGGCAGAAACAATTTGCTTAATGGCGAACCTCGCCCAAACATGTTTGTAAATGAGCTCCGAATGTATGTGGATTACCTCAAAAAGCAAGTTGACAAAATCAGTACTTCAAAACAGGTGAAGCAATTAGTATTGTTTAAACAGAACCTGCTTGCCGGTATAGCTTATTACGAAAACCTTCTAAATAAGATGGTGAACTGGGATGATACCTACCTGGAAAAAATGCGGCAGCAGCTTGAGTATATTCTTGGTGAGCTATGCATAATTGAGGTGCCAGTTGCTACAGAAGTGTGTTAGTCTCCCAATTCCTTCCAAAATGCGAATGAAGAAAACTAAATCAACGACCGAGTCTGAGGTAGTGATGACAGAAGTTGTCTATCCTAACGATGCAAACCCCATGGGAATGTTGCAAGGTGGAAGATTGGTTCAATGGATGGACACCGCATCGGCAGTGTGTGCACAAACTCATGCAGGTCGCATAGCCGTCACTGCTCTTCTCGATAAAGTTGTTTTTAAAAGTCCAGCCAGGGTCGGCGATATTATCACTATTAACGCAAAGCTGGTAGCCGCCTTTAGTACCTCAATGGAAGTGTGTGTCCAGGCATGGGCCAGGAAGGTAATAAGCGGGGATAAACATCCTGTGTGTGAAGCGTATTTTACATTCGTTGCGCTTGATGGGAATGCCAAACCAGCTTCCGTGCCAAAACTGAAATTAAAGACAGCAGAAGAACAGGTATTATTTGAGCAGGCAGAGTCTAGAAAGCTGCAGCGAAGTAAAGGGTAAAAGCGATGGCGGAGCGAACAGGTTTGCAAGCCGAGATATTGGGTTTCATTCGCAGTAGTAATGTAGCGACAATTTGTTGCAGCGATGGCAGCTCAGTGCATGCCTTTTGTTGCTTTTATGCTTTTGATAGTAATGGCATACAGCTCATATTTAAGTCTAAAGCCGACGCAAGACATTGCCACATACTCAGCCAGAACCCCTGTGTGTCGGGGACAATAATATCTTCGGGAGCTTCCATTCTCAATAATAAAGGCATTCAATTTGAAGGCCTGGTAATTCCTCGCTCGGCATCAGCAGAGCACAGATACTATTTAAAGTACTTTTTTGCGATTGGTGTCGAGGGTGACCTATACACCATTCGCATCGATCAAATAAAATATACTTCGAGCACAAGCGGCAAGAGGCTAAAGCTTGCGTGGGCCAGAAATAACGAATAAAAGAGCTATAATAATGATGTTAGTATTTAAAGAGTTTACCTTTGACGCTGCACACTACCTCCCCAATTTGCCAGAGGGGCATAAATGTAGGGGGCTTCACGGTCATACATATCGATTAAAGGTGTCGGTAGAAGGTGAGATGGATATTGCAAATGGTTGGGTCATAGATTTTGCCGAACTGAAAAAAGCTGTTTTGCCGATCATTGATCTGGTTGATCATAAGCTGTTGAATGAAGTAGACGGGCTGGACAATCCTACCTGTGAGATAGTTACTGTATGGTTATGGAATAAACTTAAGCCCATTCTTCCGGGCTTAAGTTCCATCGAGCTGTATGAAACGCCAACTTCTGGTACCTTTTACAACGGATAAGGCTGTTATTCAGGTTTGCCAAGTTTGGGGTCTGTGATGAATGTGGAATCCGTCAGCGTTTTTAGGAATGCAACTAGCTGCTTCTTTTCCATTTCAGTCAGATTAAGCCCTTTTTCCTTTCCTGGTTTGGTCATAATTGGATCCACGGTGCTAACGCGTTTAACACCGGAGTTATAAAACTCAACAACCTGTTCAAGCGTGGTAAAACGTCCGTCGTGCATATAATGATCGCGGAGGGCGACATTGCGAAGATTTGCTGTTCGGAATTTTCCCATGTCGGCTGCGTTGCCAGTTACATTGAATAGTCCTTTGTCAATGGTTTTTAAGTAGGGGCTATCTAGGCCCGTATTATGGAAAAGGTTGTCTGTCATTATCGGATTGACGTGGCAATGAAAACAGTCTCCCTTCTCTGTTGTAAATATCCGGTACCCCATGTATTCATCTTGCGACAAGTTTACTCTTCCTTGCATGAACCTTTCAAATTTGGTATCCTTCGAAACGAGGGTTCTGATAAATTGAGCTAAAGCGTACGATAGTTCCTTATAACTGATATTGTCTGCACCGTAGTATTTCTTAAATAGGTCACGGTATTTGGTGCTTGCATTCATTTTGTCCAAATCCGTGCCGAAGAATTCGCTCACTTCAAATAGCATAAGTTCCTCCACAGTGCCTTTTTTCGACCCATCCCACATGTAGTTTGTGTTCCAGGCAAGATTGACGTGAGGGAGAACCGGCATCATGCCGGCATAGAGACCGGGAACGGTAAACCCTTTCTCCTGTAGGTGGCAGGAGGCGCAAGCTCTTCCGTCTCTGGAGAGGATCGGGTCGTAATAGAGCATGCGCCCCAGTTGAATCCGCTCTTCGTAAAGTTTATTATCATCCGGAATGTATGCCTTTGGAAAATATGCGGGGTACGGTAGTTCATAAGGGGTCATTTTTACTACCGTGTCAACCGGCGGGGTAGGCGGTGGAGGGTCATTTTCCTTTTTGCAAGATATGAGAGTAGTGGCAAGCGTCACACCGAGTATTGCAGCTATAATATTTCCTTGTTTCATAAAGATATTTTATTGATCATTTCACCGTGAAAACGTCAGTTCCGTTTTCCTTTAATTTTAACATCAGTGCTTCATTTCCCATACTGTATACACCATCCTTTGAGAAGTCATATTGATGTGGGCTGCGAAACCATTCGTTGATATTCATCGTCATTGCCAACGGATTTTGAGTATGTTCATTAAGTAAATACGCGCAATGAAAACCAGCAGCAACCTGGTATCCAGGTTTTCCGAGATGCATTGCAAAGCCAGGGGTTTGAGTGCCATCGTTCCAGCGGCCTTCCAATTTTAGAAAGTGATATCCTCCTCCCATCATTTGGGGCCAGTCCATCACCGCATTTTCCATCGTGGATGACAGTCCGCCGGAGACGTTGTATTTCGGAGTCACTCCGATCAGAAAACTTACTGAGTCGATGTATTTAAATGGAAAGTCTTCAAACATGATCGGCCCCTTAGCGGCTGTGCGGGCATCAACGTAAATAACCGTGTCGATATGCTCCACCAATTGTCTGTTGCCATAAAATTTGAAGTCGCTAAGAAAATACTGGAGGCGCTCAATACTGTAAGTATTGCCTGCTTCATTTCTATAGGTAAGCTCATCCCACACCATGGGTTTGCCATCTACGTTATGGTTTATTTGTATTCGCAAAGTGCCGGCTCGCTTTTCGTCCGATTTCTTACAGCTAAAGACCAATGTGGCCATTAGGAGACATGTTGCGGTATAGATGATCGTTTTCACATGCTTTTATTTATCTGCAAGATTGACCAAGTTCAGCAAACGAAATATGACCAATGTCATATTATGGGCACGGTCAGGAGGGGCGCTGACAGCGGTCAGTAATTAGGCATGGTACCCGGCGTAATTTGCGTACCAGCTAATGAATGTTGTATGGAAGACCTCCAACTGGCGAAGAAGTATAATGTGCCTGTTCCCAGATATACCAGCTATCCAACGGTGCCTTACTGGAAGGACAAGATCGATGCGAAAGACTGGGCAAATGAGTTTACAAGCCGGTTTAAGCAGGATAATAATGCTGCCGGGATAAGTGTGTATATACACCTGCCATTCTGTGAATCGCTTTGTACGTATTGCGGATGCAATAAAAAGATAACCACTAATCATGGGGTGGAAGGAGACTATATAGACGCCGTTCTAAAGGAATGGAGATTATACCTCGATCTCGTTGACGAAAAACCATTGATACGGGAATTGCATCTGGGGGGCGGTACGCCGACCTTCTTTTCGCCGAAAAACCTGGAAAGGCTGATCAATGGCATCTTGCATGGAGCGCACAAAGCAAACGACGCTGAATTTAGCTTCGAAGGACACCCCAATAATACTACAAAAGAACATTTACAGGCTTTATACAACCTCGGATTTCGGCGAGTAAGTTTTGGCGTTCAGGACAATGATCCCGAAGTGCAGCGAGTGATAAACAGAATTCAACCATTTGAAAAAGTGGCCGCTGTGACTGCGTGGGCGCGAGAGCTCGGCTACCGGTCGATAAATTTTGATCTTATCTATGGCTTGCCACTGCAGCACATGGATGGCTTAAGAAAAACAATAGCTGATTGTATCCGTTTGCGCTCGGATAGGGTGGCTTTCTATAGTTACGCGCATGTGCCGTGGACAAGTCGCGGACAAAGATTATTTGACGAGAAAGATCTACCCGGCCCGGAAGATAAATTGCAGCTGTATTTAGCAGGTAAAAAGCTTTTTCTTGATGGCGGTTATAGTGACATTGGCATGGATCATTTTTCCGTACCTGGAGATGATTTACATCAAGCGTGGAAATCCGGACACCTGCATCGCAACTTCATGGGTTACACCACACAAAAGACAACGATGCTGATCGGTTTAGGTGTCTCGGCAATTAGCGATATCGGAACAGCCTTTGGCCAAAATGCGAAGGCACTTCACGACTACTACCGTCTGTTGGATGAAAATGTCTTGCCATTGCAAAAGGGCATATTTCTGACGGAGGAAGATATTGTCTTCAGACGCTATATACTTGATCTCACCTGTAAGGGCAAAACGAGTTTTGTCGAGCAATGTTATGAAGCTCTCAAAGAGTTTACTTTTCCGCAGCTAAACCTATTACAAAAAGACGGTCTGGTTAAGTGCACAGAACATGACGTAACTATAACCGACATAGGAATGCAGTTTGTCAGGGTGATATCTAGTGCGTTTGATCTGCATTTGTTGCGGAACACCGGATATAAAACAACCCAAACATTTAGTAAAGCGGTTTAATTGATCAACGAACCATCACCTGGTGACTAGTGAAGGGATATTTGCTTAATACACGTGTTAAAACGAGTTAAGACAAGCAAAAATTATTGTTACAATAAAACATCAAATTTACATTTTAGCAACAGGCCAAAACCCACATACATTGCTGGTTATTATTATCAGAAATCGTACCTTTGTAAGGTTAGACAGGAAACTGCGAAACACAAACCGCATGGGCACATGTTGATGATGTTTGTGTATTTGCTATAGTAAATTCTATCACCCAATGGCGAAAGATCAAATTGACGGCCAAACGGCCAATACCTGGATAGGTTAGTCTGGTAAAAACGCTCAGGCTGTAACATTTCTTCTCATAACTGGTAGCGGCAACAAAGGTTATCATTTCTGCAAACGCAATATTTTATGCGGAATCTTTTCAAGTTATTATCCCTCCAAATTTGGCTGTGCAAATGTCGCATGCAGAACAATGTTGTTTCTAAAAATGCCACAAAACGACAACAAACGGCAACAATTTTTGACGGAATGTCTTGTCCAATATAGTGAATCAAGTCAGGGTCAGGAGGGAGGCGATTCGACAGCCTTTCCTGCCATTTTCTATCTGATTAGCGGTTTTAGTGATCATTTAGTAAGCTAATTATTCCCCAAAGCCTGTGCAATGTTCAAAAAAAATAAATGTGTGCCGAA
Organism: Polluticoccus soli; assembly: GCF_029269745.1. Taxonomy (NCBI): domain Bacteria; kingdom Pseudomonadati; phylum Bacteroidota; class Chitinophagia; order Chitinophagales; family Chitinophagaceae; genus Polluticoccus; species Polluticoccus soli. The sequence continues at coordinate 660,155 of NZ_JARJHT010000002.1, forward strand.
GCCCCTGCTGAAATAGGTATTGGCATTCCACTTGTCTGCTATCGATAATAGTTCCAGTTGCCACTGGGCTTGCTTTCATAACTGTGTAAAACTTATACTTCTGTATGCAAAAAAGGAAAATTCTATTATTTTTAGTCGACAGATTTTCAAACCTATTATATGCCAAGATTCACTATTGTTGGGTTCACGTCCCTTATCCTTTCGTCTCTATCCTTTTTTGCTTCAAATGCAGTTGCTCAAAATTCCCTGAAGGATTCAAAACTGCTTATTAATAAAGGTATCGAGTTATTCGAAGAAGACAAGTACAAAGAGGCTCTTACCTACTTTTTACAAGTGCCTGAGGGAGACACTAATTTTTCGACCGCTAAATACGAAACCGTACTTACTTACCTGGCTGACAGCGCTTTTGAGCGCTCTACACAGGTGGCGTTTGAAGGCATGAAGTTGACGAACTCAGACAAACGGCAACTGCTGTACCTCGTGGCGCACGCGTATGACTACCGGGGAAAAACGGATAGTGCCGTTTATTTCTACGATAGTTTAGCCCGCGCCTATCCAACCGATAATCTTGCGTATTATGAAAAATCGGTAGTGTACTATCAAAAGCATGATTTTGATAAGGCGATACAGCTACTAGAGAAGGCGCTGATGATAAACCCCTACCACTATCGCTCGCATGCGGTGCTGGGGAATATCTATTTGCAGCAAGGCAGGCTAACCGAGGCATTTATGGCCAGCGCAGCATCATTGTTGTTTACTAATGATGCCAAGGTGGCTAGTGGCGCGATCACATCGTTGGGCGCTATAGCCCGGCAAAGCCAGGAAGTATCAGACTATTACGACCAGCGCAAAGACGATATTGAGCTATACAACGAAATAGACGAGATCATCCACGCAAAACTGGCGCTGAACAAAGGCTACAATATTACTTCGGTGATGGGAGAAGAGAATATAGTAAAAGTAGCGCATGCTATTATGGAAAAGCTCTCGTATGATAAGAGATCGACGAATTTTGCGATGCAATATTATGTTCCGCTATTCCAGGAGGTTTACCAGAAGGGCATGTTCGATCCGTTCATGTTACTCCTGTTTTCCAATTATGGCATAGAGGTAGTTGAACAATATGCAAAGAAGCAAAAACGGGACATGTCCGAAGTGAAAAAGTTGGTATTCCCTTACTGGGACCATGTGATATCGACTCGCACACTCGAATATTACAAACGTGAAAAGGCACCCATGTTGTACGCATACAATCAAAATAGTGGTACCTATATAGTAGGCAACTTAGTTATGGAGAAAGGTGATATTGCGTTCAGGGAAGGGCATACAAAACTTTACGATGATGCGCACCTTGTCGCAGAAGGAAAATTCAACAATAACGGCAATAAAGAAGGTCTGTGGCGTTATTACTACTCCAACGGAATATTGCGCCTTACTGAAACGTATAAGAACGGTGTGATACAAGGAGAGGCCCACGAATATCGCAACAACGGTTTCCTCTCAGAGGTGCGTAAATACAACAACTCCGGAGAGCTGACCGAGGAACAGGAGTATACGTACAATGGTATACTTGATAATACTACTATCATTCAGCCTGATAAGGAAAACGAGGTCATTGCATACCATCTTGACGGACGAAAACAGACAACGCTGAAAGTAAAGAACGGTTCACTGGTGGACGGTAAGTACAAGTGGTTCTACAGCAACGGGAGCCTGGAAAAGGAGATGGAAATACTGGACGGAAAGACCTCCGGAGAATACAAGGAGTATTATGACAATGGCCGGTTGAAAGAGCATGGGATTTACCGAAAAGGCGATCGCGATGGGCTATATACTACATATTATGAGAATGGCAAAAAGGAATCGGAACTGAACTATAAAAGCGGTGAGGGTGATGGCGAACAAATATCGTATAATGAACGTGGGCAAGTGATTTCGAAGACTGCCTTCAAGGGCGGCAAACGCAATGGCAAAGACATTCGGCTTAGCGATGAAAGAGAATACTACATCATCGATTATAAAAATGACGTACCTATAGGGTACACGTTTAAAGGCCCTGATGGTAGAGAGATAAAAGAAGCGTCAAAAAATCTGTCATCACTAAAGGTGTATTATGCCAATGGTAATCTAAAAGCAGATTTGCCGTTAAAAGAGGGAATGGTAAATGGACAAGCAAAGTACTATTTTAATACCGGCAGTCTTCGTGAAGTTGTGAATTTTGAGGATGATATACGAGATGGCACCGCTAAAGAATACTATAAGAATGGTAAACTCTATATGGTATCCGAATATGTAAAAGGAGAGCACACTGGCTCATATAAAGGATATTATATTAATGGCCAACTACAAGGAGAAGGATGGCTTATTAATGATAAGAAAGAAGGGATTTGGCGATTTTACAACGTAGCCGGCAAACTGGAGCGAGAAGCTTTCTATCTGAATAACCAGGTCAACGGCCCCTCAAGGCACTATGATGGTAATGGAAAGATCAAATACATGGACTATTACGATAGGGATCTGATCGTGCGTATGGAGCAGTATAACAATGCAGGAAAGATCGTTCACGAGCAGTCGTTCTCTATGGGAACTGGTAAGTACTATTTCATTTTCCCTAACGGTAATATTTCATTCGAGGCGCAGTTGAAGAATGGTCAATATGAAGGAGCTTACACTTCTTATTATCCGGATAAGACAGTGAAAGAAACAGGCTTTTATAAGAATGGCGAAAGGGACAGCTTTGTGATCAGCTATTTCCCAGGCGGGCAGGAAAGCAGTAAAGGTCATTTCCGTAATGGCAGGAAAGACGGCAAATGGACACACCATAGTTTTGACGGCAAGCTGGAACGCGAGACTGACTATGTGAAGGGGGATGAACACGGTAAGGATAAAGTATACCTGCATGGTGAATTGCGACATGAGTATAATATGGATTATGACTATATGGACGGAGATCAGATATTTTATGGTGAGGGGAAGAAGATAGCTCTTGTACATAGCTTCAAGGAGCACTGTATCATAGGATACACCTATGAAAGCAACGATGGCAAGCTCCAGCCGCTAGTACCGGTGAAGAACGGCACCGCTAAGATCGTATCTTATTACCCAAATGGTAAAAAGGCAATGGAGCTGAATATGCGGGAAAATATGTATGAAGGCAAGATGACAACTTATTATAGCAACGGTAATGTAGCCGATGAAAAGACTTATTCTGGCAGGGAACTGAATGGTCCGTTCAAATGTTTCTACCTGGACGGGAAACCATCTTACGAAGCGACCTACAAGGACGATGTGTTGAACGGAGAAGAGAAATTATATGGGGCTAATGGAAAACTTTTGATACACGCGAATTTTGTGATGGGAGAGCAACATGGGCCACAGATGTATAGTGACCCTAAAACTGGCAGGAGCTATAAGCTCACTTATGAACATGGCGCACTGTTAACTATGGAAAATCTAAGCATGTGAGGAAGATATTAACGCTGTTGTTGCTTGTTGGAATTCATTATGCCAACGGCCAGGAACAAGAATTGATTTGGGCGCAGAAATACAAGGGTGAAAACGCAGTGGTAACTAGCCATAAGCAACACCTGCAGGTGAAAGTGGAAGACGGGGGAATAAAAGGATTTATGGAGGTGGAAAAGGAAATCTTGTTGCTTACCGATATCGCCCCGGGTCTGTATAATAATGCGAATGTGTACCACAGCGCCTTTGGTACGCTAAAGAATGTTGAAGGGTATTCACTCATACCAGCAAAAAAAGGTTATGATAAGCTGAGGGTAAAGGATTTTAAAGAAGTAAAATCGACATCAGAAGGCATTTTTTATGATGACAATCACGAGACCATTTTATCGTATCCCGGACTTGTAAAAGGGGCGAAGACAGTTTTGAGGTACGAAATAGAACATGCGGATCTTCATTTTATGCCTTCGCACTATTTCCAGACCTATATTCCGATAATAAGATCGGAGTTTAGTGTGACGGTACCAAAAGATGTAAAGCTTAAATGGCAGTTGAGAGGACAGAATACGAACCAGGTAAAACAAACTGTTGAGGAAAGCGGAAATAAGATTACCTATACCTGGATAGCTGAAAATCTTAGTAAGTTCAATATATATGAAGATGCGCCGAACACTTCTTATTACCTGCCTCATCTGCTTTTGTATATCGATAGCTACAAACCGACCAGGAATGAAAGTCCAAAGAAGGTGTTTGGTACGGTAGACGATTTGAACAGCTTTTATTACACCTTCATCAAGGATGTGAACACAAAGCCTGATGAGCATCTAAAAAAGCTTGTCGCGGAGATAACCAAAGACGCTGCGAGTGATAAGGAAAAGGCAAAGAAGATATACCAATGGGTGCAGCGCAATATAAAATATGTAGCCTTCGAAGATGGTATGGGCGGCTTTATACCGCGGGAAGCACACGTAGTTTGCCAAAGGAAATATGGCGATTGCAAAGACATGGCAGGATTGCTTGTGACCATGTGCAAAGAAGCACAGTTAAGGTCGTACTATACCTGGATCGGTACGCGCAAACTCCCTTATAAATACCAGGAAACCCCACTTCCAGTGGCAGATAACCACATGATATGCGCAGTAGAACTTGATGGTCAGTTTGTTTTTATGGATGGCACGGATGCTAATATACCCTTTGGTATTCCCCCTTATGATCTGCAGGGCAAAGATGCATTGGTGCACATAGATAGGGACCATTATAAAGTGATCACGGTTCCTGTGATATCTAGTTTGGAGAACCTAACGGTTGATTCTACCCGTGTTTCGCTTACCGGAAAGGGATTGGCAGGATCTGTAGCACTTAACATTAAAGGGTACGATGCGTGGAGACTGGAGCAAATGATGATGTACCGGAATAGCAAGGAAAAAGAAGACGCGATAAAGGCAATAACCACCCGTGGTTCTAACAAGTATATCCAGAAAGAATTTGACTTCAAAGCATTGCCTGATAAAACAGTGCGCGCATATTCAACCTTTGATATACAGGACTACGCCCAGCAGGTGGGGAAAGAATGGTACATAAACCTGAATCTACAGCGCAGCTATGAAAATCAGTGGATAGACATAAAAGAAAGAACAGCGCCACAGGAAAACAACTTTAAGAATATTACCAGGCAGATTGTGACCATCGAAATACCCAAGGGCTACCATGTCAGCTACCTGCCTCCCCCGTTTGAAAAAGGATCGGATAGATTGTTAAAGTGCAGGATTAGCTACGAGAATGCAGGTAAAGAAGTGAGACTGATGAAAGAATTTGTGATGAACACACTTTATCTTGAGCCTGGACAGTTTGAAGAGAACAATGAACTGGTCGAGGAATTAAGAAAACAATACAAGGAATCTATAATACTCAAAGCAGATTAAACCATTATGAAAAGACTACTATTAAGCCTTGCAACGCAGTGCCTTATCTCAGCTTCAGCCAGCGCACAATACAACTTGCCTGTAACCTGGGAAGCCCGTCCTAAATTGCACCGTATACCTAATGAGCTAATGAATGAATCCGGAGTATTCATTCTGGACAGCAGGCACATTGAGTACAGGCAGGAGAATAACAATACTTTCGTGTACCGCACTATGCACCGTATTATTAAAGTGCTGGACGATAAAGGGATCGAGAATTTTAACAAGATCGAAATACCCATTGGTCACAATGAAATAGAACGCATACAGGCAAGGACTATTCTTGCAGATGGCACAGTGAAAGAAGTACAACAGGATAAGATAAAACGCAGCAAAAATGAGCAGGGGCAGGACTCCTACATCTTTGCTATGGAAGGAGTGGAGAAAAATGCAGAAGTGGAACTGATGTACCGCGAAAAGAAAGATTTTGCCGTATTTGGTGGTGAACAACTACAGTTTGGCATACCAACTGTTAAGGCAGAGTTCATGCTCGTTGTACCGGAAGGAGTGCGATTCGAGACCAAGGGATATAACGGATTCCCATCGACAAAGGACAGCATAATAGGTGGTAAGCATTTCTACTATGCTACGACTAGCAACATACCTGCGCTTGACGAAGAGCAATATAGTAACAGAGAAGCATTCCTGATGAATATAGCCTATCGTATGAGCTATATGGATAAAGAAAATCCCGACGTCAAATTGTTTACATGGAATGATCTTGCTAAGAGGCTGTACAACAACTACTACCAGATCACGGATAAGGATAAAAAGGTGATAGGGAAATACCTGACGTCCATAGGCGTTTCAGACCAGGACGATGATGAGCAGAAAATAAGGAAGATAGAGGACGCCATGAAGAGCAATATCAATATGAGTGACGACATCAATGATGAATCGTACCTGAAGTTTGACAAGATAGTAGATAAGAAGCTCACCACGGAGTCTGGCTTTACTGCATTCTTCCTGGCCTGTTTGCAAGTGGCCAATATCGCTCATGAATATGGACTTACCTCTAACCGCTTTCTTAATCCATTGGATGATAAGTTCGAGAATTGGAACCCTCTGGATATTTCTATCGTTTATTTCCCAAAGTTGAAGAAATACCTTTCCGTAAACGGAATATTCTACCGTATGCCGTTTATACCAACAGCCGCTGCAGGCAATAAAGGCGTGTTTTTAAAAACAACTACACTTGGTGGTATGACCTCCGCTATTGCCTCTGTGCGTAAAATTCCGTTCATGCCGATTGAAGCTTCTAATCACAACATTGAAGCGGATATTAAGTTTGGTGTAGAGATGACACCACAGGTTGATATAAAAATGGTATATGAAGGTTACAGTGCCAACGGTATACGAGAAGGCTTTATCTACGTGCCAAAGGATAAGGAAAAAGAACTGGTCCAGTCACTCGTAAGTGTGGCATCAAAGCCTGAGTACATCAAATCTTATAAGGTGGAGAACGCCGCCTTCAACAACTATTACGATAACAAACCACTCAATGTGATCGCCACGGCAGAAGCACCTCAACTAATGGAAAAAGCAGGCCCTAAATACCTGTTCAAATTAGGCGATGTGATAGGGCGTCAGGTTGAGATGTACCAGGAGAAAGAACGTAAGCTGCCTATAGACATGGCATTCCCTCATACGCTCTACCGCACAATTACGCTGAATATTCCGGATGGTTACAAAGTATCAAACCCCGAGACCATCAAAATGATGGTAGAGCACAAGGCTATATCGGGAGAACAAACCATGGCTTTTATTTCCGATTACAAAATGGATGGTAAAAAAATGCGTATCACAGTAAAAGAATTTTACAGCCAGGTAAACTACCCAGTCAGCGATATAGAGATATTCAAGAAGGTCATTAATGCCGCCGCAGATTTCAATAAGGTGGTGCTAGTGCTAGAGAAAGGATAAGTATCTCAAATAAATAAGTCACAAATTGGTTCGACAACCTCTCTTGTCGGACTTGTATGAAAGTCGCTATGGTAGCGACTTTCGCAGTTTTAATCGACACCATTGGCGATAGCATTGGCCGTTTTGTCTCGATGTTGTATCTTTTCTGTAATTCCTTTTCTATGAAAACAACGGGAAATTATATAATTGCCGGGGGCGAAGAAGGTAAAAAACGCCTGGAAGTACTTTCTGAAGTACTGTACCCTTACGAGACAGCTTTACTACAGCAACAAGGTCTTTCAAATGGCATGTCTTTTCTGGATGTGGGCTGTGGCGGCGGTCATATCTCGCTTATGGTTGCTGGCATTGTTGGCGATACCGGCCATGTAACAGGAATTGATTTTGATAAAGACATCATAGAACTCAATCGAAAGGAAGCTATCGAACAAGGTATAACAAACGTATCCTATGAAGAGCTAAGTGCGTATGATATGAAGTACGCGAGCGAGTTTAACATGGCATATGCGCGTTTCCTTTTATCTCATCTTACTGACCCTTTAGGAGTTTTAAAGAATATGGTTGCCAGTGTTAAGTCCGGTGGCCGTATAATTGTGGAAGACATACATTTCATCGGACATTTCTCTTTTCCTGAATGCAAGGCGTTTGACGATTATGTGTCGTTGTTTACTACTGCAGCGTTGCAGCGTAGACAGAATGCGAACATAGGTCCTGCGCTTCCATCTTTATTCGCAGAAGCTGGATTGGATAATATTGGCTTCGATGTGATACAGCCGGTCTTTAGCAAAGGCAATGGCAAATGGATGGCGTACATAACTATGGACAAGATAAGAGATGCGGTGAAGGCGCAAGGACTGGCAAATGAAGTGACCATTCAGCGGATACTAAACGAGATAGAAACCTTCACCAAAGATGACACAACAATTATCAGCCTGCCGCGGTTTTTCAGAGTTTGGGGCACAAAGGAATGAGGCTAGAGGTTCCTCAACGCGTCCATGCTCAGAGGCTTATTGATAAACGACTTGACATATTCGTTACTCAGGGCATGTTGTTTATCATCTTCCAGAATGGATGATGTGAGCATAACAATGGACCGTTTCCTAATGCCCACCGGCAATTTCTTGTATTCACTCAAAAACTGAAAGCCGTTCATGCCGGGCATGTTCACATCCAGGAAGATCAATTCGGGGATCGCATCAGGATTTTCTGACAAGGTGTCAAGATATTTAAGCGCATCACAGGCAGAATTGATGCAGATGGTGTTTTTGGCAAATTGTGTTATGCGCATCACCTTTTCTGCTATAAAGCAGTCTAGTTCTGTATCATCCACTATCAGTACCTTATCGTATTTGTAAGCCTGCATCTGGTTGCCAACGATTGTCTTACAAACCTACGTTGCCGCACAATGCCGCAGTACCGTTAAAAAACGGTGCTATTGTTAATGATTGGTTATTGTGATTGAGTTAGATTATTGACCCGAAGCTTACTTATCCAATTCTGAAAGCAGGTCTGCCAGGTCGAGGCGCTGAGTATACATATCTAATGATCCGTCTTCTTTGATGGGCCATTCTTCTTTTGGCCGATCGCGGTACAGTTCTACGCCATTCCCATCCGGGTCATCCAGGTATACAGCCTCAGATACACCATGATCGCTGGCTCCTGTAAATGGATAGTTACGGTCGATCAGTCTCTTTACAATAACTGCCAGATCCTTACGGCTAGGGTAGAGTATCGCTGTATGGAATAATCCTACCGATCGTGGATTGGCAGCGGGTTTTCCTTTACTGTACCAGGTGTTAAGGCCTATGTGATGATGATAGCCCCCAGCAGATATGAAAGCGGCGTCCTCTCCATAAGTAGTGGTCAGCTCAAAGCCAAGAAGCCCACAGTAAAATTCCAGGGCTTTATCAAGGTTGCTAACCTTCAGATGTACGTGACCTATAGTGGTTTGTGTCGGTACCTTATAGTCGTTCATTGTTTCGACCGGTGCCTTTGATTCGTTCATAATGAGTGGTTTCGTCCTCTAAATTTAGATGAGTTTTATCAATTCCTTCTTTCGAACATGCCAATAATTATTAGTTTATAGTATTTAATGACTAACTTGATGTTATGTTAGGCAGTTCGCTTCAATGGCTTATCAATGCATGGCTGGTTACCACCGGAAAGGTGTGCAGTTTCAAAAAATATCCCTGGCTCAAAGGGCCTATGTCTGAAGTGCTGCACATTGGTAGCGGCTATTACGAACGCTTTGCTTCTTCAATGGGATTGATCGTAGAGAACGCCCCAGAAGGAGGACTGCTTAACGATTTCAGGGTTGCTATTTCCGACGATGATCCCCTGAAGTCCCTACTCAATCCGCGTATAGCTGAGTTTTACGAACATACAGCCCGCTATAAGCTCGAAGTATGGTCGCAGTGGTATGCTCCAATGAGTTTCTTTGCCCGGATACTGATCGGGAGCCTGAGCACTAAAATGGATCAGCTGAACATACCACTATACCCGTTGGAAACCAGCAGAGGTATGAGCAATGAGGTGCTACGTCTTGTAGATCCCAAGACCGGCGAACTGCACTATGCCTGCTGGTTACGCAAGTCGATACTGTCCGGCAGGGTAGTATATGCCGGTTTCTATTCCACCTGTATCATCGAAGGCAACCGCTATGTTCGGGTGGTGTTTCCGCTTCCTAAAGGCAATGTAACGGTATTGCTTAAGACAATTGTCCAGGAAGACGGATCTGTCAAGCTACTGTCGCATGGCAAAAAGATAGGCGATGCAGGCTACTACCGGGTACGCAAGCATGGCAATGATGCCGTAAAGGTCAAATATATTCCTCTAAAGGAAAGCATACATGTGTATGAGGACAAATACGGAGTACTGCGAACTGACCACGAATTTTGGTTTGTTGGTATCAAGATGCTTGACCTGCATTACAAGATCATGGAAGTATGACCGGCTGATTGGTTCGTTTCTTTCAAAGAACTTACAAATACAAATATACAACAAAACAACAAATATAGTTTATAAGAAAGCCGGCAATAGCCGGCTTTCTTAATATTAGTTATTAGCTGCGTTGCTGTCATAGTTAATCATCCAGTTCACGCCAAACTTGTCCTGGAAGTTGCCATAGTATGCGCCCCAAAAGGTATCCTGCAGAGGCATTTCCACTTTGCCACCTGCAGACAGGCCGTTGAACAGCCTCTCAGCTTCTTCGCGGCTTGACGGGTGCAGGGAGATATGCACGTTGTTCCCTACATCAAGCTTATGCCCCATTGAAGGGATGATATCAGACGCCATCAGGGTAGTGTTGGCATCAATAGGCAGCGCAATGTGCATCACGCGGTTCCTCTCATTCTCAGGCAGTTGTTCAGTGCCCGGAGCTTCGCTCATTTTGTGTACACCAACAAATTCGCCGCCAAACACAGATTTGTAGAAAGTAAATGCTGCTTCTGCTGTTCCGTCAAAATTGAGGTAAGGATTCATTTTAGCCATAGTACGTGGTGTTTTAGATTTAAGGTGCAATTAAGGGAATTCCGGTAAACTTAATGTTTTGTTTTTATCCTTATCAAGAATTACCTGATATTCAATTTGATCGTATTTACGGAACCATTATCATATAACTTCAGCAGGTACACACCACTGGCAATATTTTGAAGCCTAACCGCCTGGTCTATCTGCCTGTTCACCGCGCTTATCGTTTCCTGATAAACAAGCTGACCTACGGCATTGAGTAGTTCCAGTTTTACGGACTGTCCCGATACGTTATATGCAGTTATCCTGAAATTGCCATCGTTAGGGTTCGGGTAAACGTTAAACGCTGCCGCATTACCAATGTTACCTACAGATGTTGCAAAGCCAAGAGTAATGGTGTCGCTAGAAGCTGTCTTGGTAAGCGCACAAGGATCGTCAGAAGTAATGAGCACATTCACCTTATCGAAAGGCTTGAGCGTATAGGCACTCCAGGTTGCGTTGATAGCGCCTAGCTGGTTTGTACCGTTCAGTTGCCATTGGTATTTAGGATTAGGCCCGCCGTTCTGTACATGCGCGGTAAAGGTAACCAGTCTATCAGGCTGGGGTATAGCAGGTACTGAAGAAATGGTTGCCGAAGGTTGAGTAACTATAGGCAACACCACCATCGAAATGGTATCAGTACTTACGGTAACCGGATCGGTACACACACCAACGCTGTACATGGTACAATAAAATTTGTCACCTGTCTTCAGGGTAGCGGTGCTGTACACTAACCCATTGGCACCGGCTATAGGTGCGAAGTTCTTATACCATTGGAATGTTGGGTTTACGCCGCCATTGCTGTGTATAGCCACATAGGTAGTCAGCGTTCCTTCGCAAATAGTGTCATTAGGACTGGCCCAGGCACCGATCTTAGGTATGATGTTCACGGTAACCAACACCGAGTCTTTAGCAGACTGGCAGCCGTTTACAGATATGCGCACTGCGTAATAGCCTGCATGTACAAAAGTGGCCGGGTTGATGCTTGGGTTTTGCAGGGTCGATGTAAAGCCATTCGGCCCGGTCCATGAATAACTGGCATTGGATACTGTGGCTGTAGACAGGTTGAGCGGCGAGCCATCACACATGATACTGTTCGCATTGGCTACTGGCGTAGCTGGAATAGGGTACACTATAACCGTTGTAACCGCTGGTAAAGAATTGCAGCCGTCTTTGGTAGCTATCAAGGTATAGTTGCCAGTGTTGCCCGGTGTAGCGGTGAAAATAGTCGGCGATTGCAGGGTGGACGAATATCCCAGCGGCCCCGACCAGGCGAATGCGGACCCGCTAATGGAAGATCCGCCAGTAAGGTTGAGCGTGCCATTTTCGCATACGGGCGTGCTGTTGGATGCACTCGCTACAGGAACAGGTTTTACCAACACTGTTGTCGTGTCGGCGGTGGTACATCCATTCAGGCTTGCTGTAACAATATAGTCGCCGCTCATTATCAAGGTGCTGCTGGGGATCGAGGGGTTCTGGATGGGTGAGTTATAGCCATTCGGTCCACTCCATGAATAAGTGGCGCCGACTGTCGATGCAGTTGTGCTTAAGGTAAAGCCACCTCCTTCGCAAACCGGACCGTTGTTGGTTGCAGTGATCGGCGCTATCGGGTTAACGACTGCCTGTGTAGTTACTGGCAGAGAGTTACATCCATCTTTTGTCACCGTTAATGTGTACGTGCCCTGGTTGGCTGGTGTTGCGTTGAATATTGAAGGTGATTGCGTGTTCGCTGAATATGATGGTCCTATCCAGGAGAACGTCGATCCGGTCAAGTTTGAGTTGCCAACAAGGTCTAGTGTTGTGCCCTGGCAAACAGGACCGTTGTTGCTGGCTGTAGCAACTGGAACGGGTTTTACAAGCACCGTCGTTGTATCCTTTACTGTACAACCATTTAAACTGGCTGTAACTATATAATCGCCGCTCATGACCAACGTTGAGCTGGATATGGATGGATTTTGCTGCGTAGATGTATAGCTGTTCGGGCCTGACCACGAATAGGTAGCACCTGTTGTTGATGCAGTAGTACTGAGACTAAATCCAGTACCTACGCACACAGGGCCATTGTTAGTGGCAGTTATAGGCGTTATGCCGGGCTGATAGGCGATCGTTACGGTATCCTTAGCCTCGCAGCCGTAGTTGAGTGCCGTAACAACATAACTACCGGCATTGGCTGGTGCAAAAGCGCCAACAATGGGATTCTGCATGGTAGAACTGAAACCTGCCGGGCCTTGCCATTGCCAGGTGACGGCCGAAGTTGTTGTGGTAGCCGTCAGGTACAATGCGCTACCACCACACACCGGACTATTGCCCCCGGCAACCGGTTTGGCCGGCTGCGATAAACCGATCGCAATGTTCTTGGTAGAGACGACTGTCATTACGGGCGAGGAAGAAACGATCCTCAGCCTGTAACCTGTGCCTGGCGTAAGGCCTGTTGGTACCACGCCTTTTAAAGTACCTGGATTATTACCAGCAAGTGTTGCGATTGTTATTGGGCTGCCAAAGCCGCCTGTTGCGTCAGACAGTTGCAGGCTAAAAACATTGGTAGGTGAAAAATAAGACGACGCTGCACTGAATGGAACTTTTACGCTATCGCCCACGCATAATGTTGTGTCATTGTAGATAAAGCTCAGTGTGTCTGTAAGCCTGATCACAATTGAATCGATATAGTAATAACTGAGCTGCGAAGCACCAACTTTGACTGTATCATTCCCCCCCAGTTGCGCCCAGCTTTTAAAGCCGCCGATCACAATGTTGTCGTAGGCAGAATCGGCAACAAATGTCTTTGTTACCCGTACCCAATTTTGCGTATCGGTTATGGCGCCGTAGCTGGCGTAGGATACTTGTGGAGTAACTGACAGCGCGGTAGCGGTAGAAACCGTTGTGGGGCCGGAATCGTAAAACCACACGCCAAGGTCATTGCAGGCATATCCGGAGTTATTGGCCAGCGATACTGACATGGATACTTCATAAACGCCACCTATGGTAAGTGGGGTTATTGTGGTGGCTGCATACTCCTTATATATGCTCGTGCCAAACGTGCTAAACAGGTAAAACCCTATAAAAGCGTCGCCATGTGCCGGGTTCTGCCAGCCCTGGAGCACGACAGGTATCATAGAAGCGTTGCAATCATGAAAATAGTCGGATGTGCCGGTAGTATATTGTCGCCACGATACACAGTTGTTTAGCTGGGAGATAGCAGTGGGACAGGTTGTGTACTGCTCGAAGCTGCAGTTAGAAACATGATTTTGCGCTTTGGCAGTTATTGCCACAACGAGCAATAATAAGACGTAGGGTAGTCGCATTGTATAGGTCGTTAAGCTATAAATATATGAAATATATCTAAACAATGTTTCTACAACAGACTGCGACGACCAGAACCCCAGACGGTAAAATTTGTTGCCGTTTGTTGTCGTTTTGGGGAATGTTTTTTGTCTCGCTTAGTTCAATTAATTGTTTTTCAGTCAATTGTAACCATCCATGTTTCCGTGCCGGGATCATGACCAAATCGTGTTGCGTTTCATGACGTATTCGCGCTTTGTGTACAATTGTGTATTTTCTAAGGCTTTTTTCAAAAACATACACAGGCGAAACCTACGTCAATGCACCAACGGACTCAAAGAACTTCTATTACAAATATACAATAAAATACTTAAATGAGGATATGGTATTTCAGCGATGTGAATTTGTTTTAGGTCAGAGCGGCAAGTTTAATCAGCGATTTTTTTGAAATAAATAGTCTAAATTTTTATAAATTGTTATCGAGCTAAAAAATACCCATGAAAAAGGCAATAATAATGACTGCCTTCGGGCTACTGTTAATGGCCGGGGCCTTTGCACAGGATGCGGCATTTGAGAAGTACTCGCAAGTACAAGACAGCCTGTTTACAATTGCATACAATAACCGCGATGTCAGCACCTATGAAAGGTTGTTGCAAGGGTATGAAAAGCGGTACCGTAAACTGGATGCAAAAACTAAAAAGGAATTTGAGAGTTATAATGCCAATGTATACTACAACCTCAGTTGTGCGTACTCCTTACTCAATAATAAAGATGCAGCACTTGCAAATCTGCAAAAGTCTATACATGCAGGGTTATACGATTATCAGCACATGCAAAAAGACAGTGACCTGGATAATATCAGGAGTGAACAAAGATATGCAGCCCTGATGCAGCAAGTGCGGCCGATAGGCGACTATTCATACATCCTTAACCACGCAGCTGCGTTCAACCAGGCAGACCAGCGGGTGTTTCCCAGGTTCACTTACCAGTCGAAAGATGACAGCAACCTGGTAGCATTAAGGAAAACTTTCAATTTAGATTCTATTGCAGGCAAAGCCAATGAAGTATCTAAGATCATTAACCTGATGCGTTGGGTGCACAACTATATTCCACACGATGGCACACATGGCAACCCCTCTGTGTACGACGCGATGAATATGATGGCCGTGTGTAAAAAAGAAGAGCGCGGACTTAACTGCCGGGGACTGGCAACGGTCCTGAACGAGTTTTACCTGGCCATGGGATTTCCATCGCGACTGGTAACATGTCTTCCCAAAGACAGTCTTGGTATAGACCAGGATTGCCACGTGATCAACGCTGTATATTCAAAACAGTTGAAGAAATGGATATGGATGGATCCTACAAACGAAGCCTATGTAATGAACGAGAAAGGAGAATTGCTGGGAATACAGGAAGTAAGACAACGGTTGATACATGGTGAAACGCTGATCGTAAATCCCGATGCTAATTGGAATCATAAAAGCACTGCAACGCGGGCGCATTACCTGGATTACTACATGACCAAAAATCTATACAGATTGGAATGCCCGGTAGATAGCCGCAATAATTTAGAGAAACGAGGGCAGCAATTGACCTATGTAGAACTATTGCCACTCGACTATTTTGATCAATCACCAGATAAAACAACCGCCTTTAACGAAAAGAACAACACAACTTTTGTACGGTATAAAACGAATAACCCTGATAAATTCTGGCAGGCTCCTGAGGATGAGACCGCAGCGTCGGTTGGTAAGAACTAATACATGAAAAACATGCGAACCATATATCCTTTATTGATCCTCTTTTTGATCAGCTGTTCGAATGTCGACGGCTTGCATCGTCCAATTGATGTAGTTAAAGGCAGGGATGTTGATTCATTTAGTACAAGAATTGATGAACTGGTAGGCGAAAACTTCTATCAATACGCAATAATAGCTCCACATACCAGTATTGACGAACTGGAAGCACAAACTCAGACCGACCTTACCGTACTGAGGAACTCAAAAATAGAGTATAGGGATGACGTGTATATACTATGCCTGTTTGACAATGGGGCGTTGGTCGAATATTATTTCTTATCAAAAAACCTGGCAGACTACGGTAATGTAGCCAACGTTGGCCCAATTAATAAAGAGGTTGGTTTGGTCTTTAGAAAAGAGAACTCGGCTTATGTTGTGGATTTCGAAAATCAAAATTAGAGGCCGGGGAAAAAGATCTGACTAGTTGCAAACGTGTTTAGCAAACTCGTTGTCTTGTTTTGTTGGACTTCGTTCAAGTACTCTTCTGATTGTAGGACAATAGTCTTGATTATTTGTATATGGCTGTAGCAACGACTTATAGTTGCCTTTATTGTTGAATTCCAACGCGGCTATCGCATACCCCTTTATTCTTTCATCCCAGTTGAGTACAGCCGCCCGTAGTACAGAATCGGCCTTAATCGTTTTGTCAAAAAGTGCTATCGTTTGCAGCGAGAGTATTTGAGCTCGGTTATTCTCGTCTTCTAAATGTTTATATCCAGTACTAATAATGCTGTTTGTGTCCATTAGCAAGTACCAACCCATGGAAACAGCATCACCAAAATCTTCATATTTAACAAGCCAGGAAAATGCGGCGTCGGTAGCTTTTTTGTCAAGTTGTGTTAGCGAAGAATATGCCCAGACTGCCGGCAACGTGTCTTCAGAGAACATTTTGCTCCTAAGTATATCTGCAAAAGTGGTGTCAAAATAAAATCCAGCCAGGCGATAACCAATAGTGCGCTGATAGACATTTGCTGACCCGATTAGTTTTTTAATAATAACAGACTGCTGGTTGTGACCTTTTTGATATCGTTGTTGCATATCGGTGCCGTCTGAACGAATAGATCGATCAACTTCAAGAGAATCAAGTAAGATGAAAAAATTGGACATTTGTTTGTAAGAATAATTGCTGTGCTGGCTAACTTCTAATTGTCGATCAAATGCAGTCTGTGCACAGATATATGGAGCGTTTAGTGCAAGGAGTATAGTTGTGATAACCTGGCATATAGTTTTCATAGAACCAAAATAGCACAAAACCAATCAAGAACCTACATCCGGATAAATTTGCTTACTTACTAATAGGTAAGTATATTTGCGCCGTGGATACCCGCCTTGCAATATTGGATCTTGGTGAATACCTTATTCGTACTAAGGGGTATCATGCATTCAGTTATAAGGATATAGCCGACGAGTTGCAAATAAAGAATGCGGCGGTACATTATCATTTTCCTTCAAAAACCGACCTGGGGATGGCAGTGCTGGAGCGTGCCATAGAACGTATTGGGTTTTCGTCGCGGCAATGGGAGCAGCTGCCGGAGGATCAGCAATTAAAACGATTTCTGAATACCTATTTTGAAAGCAATGCAAGAGGCACGGTGTGCCTAATGGGAGCTTTGAGTGCGGCATCCACCGAGCTGCCAGAGGAAATGCGACTAAAACTTAAAGAAATGGGGGATTTGATACTGGCATGGGTAAGCAAATGTCTTGCAGACGGAAAACGAAAAGGGATCTTTGAGTTTAAGGAAAAACCGGCGACAAAAGCAACGATGCTGGTGTCGAATATGCTGGCATCCTTATTGTTTTCGCGCGTGCTTGGAAAAAAACACTTTGAAACCATATACAAGCAGGTGTTGGCATCTGTTTAAGTGATCATACAATTTGAAAAATAGAACATGAAAAGAGTAGTAGTAACCGGTATGGGCGTGATAGCGCCTTTGGGTAACGACATTAACACCTTTTGGAACAATATAGCTGCCGGCGAGAGTGGCGCTAAAACCATACATAAGTTTGACCCAAGCAAATTCAAATCAAGATTTGCCTGCCAGGTGGAAGGTTTTCAGCCAGAGCTGTATATGGATCGCAACGAAATAAAGCGTACAGATCCGTTTACGCAATACGCATTGGCTGCTGCCAAGCAAGCTATCGAAGATTCCGGTTTTGATCTTAGTAAGATGTCGCCATTTGATGTAGGTGTCATCTGGGGTTCGGGGCAGGGTGGTATGACCACTTTCGAAGAGCAGGTGGAAGAATATGTAACCTCGGGACACGAGCCCAGGTTCAGTCCCTTCTTTGTTCCCAAGCTTATCGTGAATATGGCATCGGGCATGATATCGCTGAAATATGGTTTTATGGGTCTCAACTATACTACTGTGTCGGCCTGCGCCACTTCAAATACAGCTATCATGGATGCGCTGAACTACATACGCATGGGTAAGGCAAAGATCATAGTAACCGGTGGTTCCGAAGCGCCAATCACACCTGCATCAGTAGGTGGTTTCTCGTCTATGAAGGCCATGTCGACCCGTAACGACGATCCTGCCGCTGCATCGCGCCCGTTCGATAAGGAACGTGATGGTTTTGTGATGGGCGAAGGTGCCGGCGCGCTGATTCTGGAAGAATACGAACATGCCATCGCTCGCGGAGCTAAGATATATGCAGAAGTAGCCGGGGCAGCAATGACGGCCGATGCTTACCACATGACCGCAACTCACCCTGAAGGTTTAGGTGCATCGCAGGCTATGAGGTTTGCACTGCAGGATGCTGACATGGAGCCAGCTGATATCGATTACCTGAACCCGCATGCTACGTCAACACCGGTAGGCGATATCAGCGAGGTGAAGGCGATACAACAAGTATTTGGTGAGAATAAGGACCTGCTCATCAGCGCCACTAAATCAATGACCGGCCACTTATTGGGTGCCGCAGGCGCAGTGGAAGGAATTATTTCTGTGAAGGCGATTACAGAAGGATTGGTGCCGCCAACCATCAATACAACCAACATTGACGAACAGGTGCCAGCTTCACTGAATATTGTTACCGGCAAGGCCGTGAAGAAAGAGATACGTGCTGCTATGAGTAACACCTTTGGCTTTGGTGGGCACAATGCAATTGTGATATTCAAAAAGGTCTAACTTCTTGACAGATATAAAAAGCCGGCGATGAGCCGGCTTTCTTTATTACCCCTGTTTCTCTTTTAGATATCGCGTTGTAAGCGTCCGTGCCCAATAGCGCGGCACGCCGTGTTCGTTTTGCAGGTGGGCTACCACGTCGTTCGATTTCTTGTCAGCGGCTTTGAACTTGTCCAGCACCTGCATCCAATGGGCGAGGGGCTTCCCTGTTTTTTCGATCACCTGCTGATCGTCTACGTTCCAATAGTCTGATTTCATAGTTTATTCTTGTTTTATTGTTGTATTTCTTGTCTAGCAGCGCACCAAGTTTTTTGAGCTTCTGGTTCCAAAACTGCTCATAAAATTCCAGCCAGTCGCGCACTTCTGCAAAGCCTTCGTGGGTTCAAAGTACAATAACGTTCGCGACATAGGCAACTTTTGAGTTACCAAACAATTGGAGTTCAAAACTTTCAGTAACCGGCTCATCTTTCTATTTTCACAACAACAACCATTTCTATGAAAAAGAACTTTTACGTCCTGATCGCCATAGCACTTGTTATTTCCAGTTGCTCACAAAAGTATTATTATACCAAGGGACTCAGTAAGGCACAGCATCCGGTACAGTCCAGTGTATATAACGGACTGGTTACAGTAACGCCGAATAATACCAACCTGGCCTGGGATACCATAGATGGCAAGCGATATGTGCTGGCTGCTACATGGAAAGCAGACACTACCTATTATACAAAGAACTTTGACAGCAAGGTTGGCTACTACCGTTACAATACCGGCAATTACCCGGTATTCATAAGCCTGGCGCCGCAACTAAAGGCAATGGAACTTGGCGGGTTAAGCGACCAGCGGCTGAAACTGCGCCTGCAGCAGTTGCTCGGCCTCCCACCTACGGCCAACTATTCATACTTCCTGGAATTATGGGTGTCGCCGGAGGATATGTTTCGTCCCTGTTTTGACCCGTCAATAATCAATGGTGTTTGTTCTTTTACTGCGTCGGCTGAGGACCTAAAGCGCACCGACCACATGGACTGGTTGAATCCTTATATCGACAATTCGTACAGCAACCCGGATGTGATGAAACGTTATCCTTTTACCCACCTCGGCTATACGTACGACTGGAGCCCCAGGAATAAAACTCATGTGGGACTCAGCGAGTTCGTTATAGGCAAAAACAAAGACATCTTTGTAAAGAAGGTATATACAACCAGGGCGTACGTAGAATAGATGTGATAGCTGAACAATAACTTTTGGCCACTACACCAGTGTGGATAAAGAAAAATCGGCTGGAAATGGCTGGCAGCACAGAAAGAAGCGCTATTTTTGGGCATGATCACGAACCAATTTATAACCGACATATTAGACCTGGTACTTGAGGAAGACAGCAATGGCCTGGCCCTAAGAAAGCAGATCCCGTATTTGATAGAAGACGAGCATGATTACACAGGTATGGGCGTATTCATATCATTTGCGCACCATGAAGGTATCGAGCCATATAGATTGGGCAACGAGACAATAGAGCTGAATGAGGTGGATCTGAAGTCAAGCGAATTAGCGAGTGGCGGTGCTGCTGTAGTACACGTCAATGAAGGTCTTATTGACTGCATCGAGATATGGGCCAACGACGGTAACTACCCTGATGGCGAGTTGACCGATTATACATTAAGCCAACAAGAAGGTACACGACAAATAAAAAAGCCGGCATAAAGCCGCACGTACTAACAAGTCATTAAAAAAGCCAGCCCGACATATCGGGCTGGCTTTTTGTTTTGGCGAAGCTTTGTGGTAGCTATCCTTTTATGAATTTGTCCAAATGCAAAACGTGCTTGTCCTGGTACACAATATTGTACAACCCCGGCGGTAAGTGAGCGACGTCGATCTGTGTTTGTTTTCCACCTGTTTTTACAGTCACTTGATGCTTCCTGCCGGTGGCGTCGTAGACCATCAAATGCTCTGCGTTGATGGCAGCATCGATAAATAGGGTATTGGTAGCCGGATTAGGGTATAACAAACTATTTGTTTGAGTAACTACCTCTGTTACTTTTACCGGGAAAGCAAAGTTGGCAAGGGCAGTGTCGGCTACTTCTTTGATGGAAGTAAGGGTTGTAGTAGGACAGCCATTGTTGATTACAGGCGGAGTGGCTACCAGTGCAAATGCATACACTGCTGTTGAACCTTTGGTAAATACATAGTCGCTATCCGACAAGACAAATTTTCGGTCGCCGGGTGCGTTACTAATACTACACTCCGACCATGCCGTTTTGTCTGAAGGATCGCCGCTCCACCATGGGTACCTTGGTGATGCTCTAAGAAAAGTATCGTTGCCGATAGGGCTTGTGCTACCCAATGTAATATGTCGCGCAAAGCTACCCGCCGGTGCAAGCGTGCCCGGTTTATCATTAGGCGATTTAACAAGTACGATACCAGCCATAGGAATGGTGTCGCCATAGTGTCCGGGTGCACCGGTACCGTCCGTGGAGGCGGCATTGTACACATACCCCAGTCTTCGCGTAGAATCAAAACCTATGTAGTCATCAAGATGATAACCTAGATCGAGGTCGGCCCATAAGCCCGCCCGGAAGTCATTATAATCTGTTTGCGACTTATTCGTGACGTAATATTCATAATAAATGACATTATCCATCAGCGTATTCCGCTTATATCCATAGGCGCAGGCACGAACCTCCACCTTCAGCGGCAAGCTTGCAGGTCCTGAGTTGTTATGCGTAGGACCATTGTCGCTGAAGACCCACCAAAGCATCTCGTCACCCTTCATATCGGGGTAGTCGCCCATCAGCGGGTCATAACTGCCATTTTTGTCAACATCCACGAATGGGGCCATGTCGCCTGGTATCGTAAGTGGCACGCCGTCGGCGCCCTTCGCATACGGGTTGTTTTTTGCAGGCCATTCTAAAATTTCTACAGGAGTACCTGGTATAGAATGAGAAGGTGTGGTTAAGAAATCCTCTATTTTAGCACGGTCTATCTTCCATATCCGGGCCCAGTTGGCCGAGGTTGTATAAGATAAAGTGCTGTTGGCATCCAGCGGCCCAGGCCAGTAATCAAATCCAGTTCTAAGGGTTTGTGAACTTACATAGAGTTGGGCGGCATTGTCATGCCCGCTCATCCATAAAGCGCCGCCAAACGCCAGGTGTTTCCCGCTGCCTTTGGGAAATTCAACACCGGGGTCGGCCAGTGCGGGATCCCACCACATATCGCCATGCACTAAAACACGTGCATTGAGATTGTTGACATCGATCTGCCGCGAGGTGTTAAAAGGAGTTTGGGCATTTGCGACCAGAGAGGATGCGATCAAAATAGTGCAGGTAAGGTTCTTCATAGAGAGCGTTTTTATATCTACTATAAATTTAGCACCACCAATGCCGTAAGTGTATACAGTTGCAATTGTTATGACGTAAAAATGACGCAAACAAAAAAGCCGGCATAAAGCCGGCTTCTTATCTATTCAAAGGTTATGATTAGTTCTTGATCGCAGCTATACCAGGCAGCTCTTTACCTTCAAAGAATTCCAGCATAGCGCCACCACCTGTAGATACATAGCTTACTTTCTGGTTGTAGCCGAACTTGTTTACAGCTGCAACGCTATCGCCACCACCTACCAGTGAGAAAGCACCATTTTCAGTAGCATCAGCAACTGCATCTGCTACACATTTAGTACCGTGCTGGAATTTATCCATTTCGAATACACCCATCGGGCCATTCCAAAGGATGGTTTTAGAATCGCGGATCACTTTACAGAAAGTATCGCAAGCCATCTGGCCTATATCCAGGCCCATCCAGCCTTCTGGAATATCGTGGTTTTGTGCAGAAGAAGTATTGGCATCAGCAGCAAACTTATCAGCAATGATGCTGTCTGAAGGCAGGTGAATGCACACACCTTTTGCTTCTGCCTTTTTCAGCAGCTCATTGGCAGTGTCTAGCCTGTCTTCTTCGCAAAGAGAAGTGCCGATGCTGCAGCCTTTTGCTTTGAAGAAGGTGTACGCCATACCACCGCCGATGATGATATCAGTAGCCCTTTCCAGCAGGTTCTCGATGATCATGATCTTATCAGAAACCTTGGCGCCACCGATGATAGCAGTGAATGGTTTTTGTGCGTTGTTCAATACTTGTTCCGCAGCAGTTATTTCGCCTTCCATCAGCAGACCGAACATGCGGCTGTCTGAATTGAAGAACTGTGCGATAACAGCCGTAGAAGCGTGTGCACGGTGAGCGGTACCGAAGGCATCGTTCACGTATACATCGCCATATTTAGACAGCTTCTCAGCGAAGTCTTTGTCACCTTTTTCTTCTTCTTTGTAATAACGCAGGTTTTCGAGCAGCAGCACTTGTCCTGGCTTCAGGGCAGCAGCTTTTTGCTGTGCATCTTCACCTATAGCATCATCTGCAAATTGCACATCCGTGTTCAGCAGGTTGCCTAGGTGCGCAACAATTGGTTTCAGGGTAAAATCAGCCAGCGTAAGGTTTGGCTTCTTAGCCATGTCCTTGTGCGGACGGCCAAAGTGGCTCATCAGGATGACGCTGCCGCCATCGTCCAGTATTTTCTTAATAGTAGGCAGTGCAGCAGTAATACGTGTATCGTCGGTTATCTTACCATCTTTGATGGGAACATTGAAATCGACACGTACCAGCGCTTTTTTGCCACTGAAGTTATAGTTGTTGAATTTGCTCATAGAAGTGTGTTTAAAGCAGAAAACGCCACCCGAAGGTAGCGTTTCCAGATTATTTGAAAACTTATTTAGAGATCAGACCTGCAAAATATTTTACAGTGCGCACGAGCTGAGATACATAGCTCATTTCGTTGTCGTACCAGCTAACTGTTTTAACCAGTTGTTGGTCGCCTTGTGTGATAACGCGAGTCTGAGTAGCGTCGAACAGTGAACCGTAAGAAGTACCGATGATGTCTGTAGAAACGATCTCGTCTTCAGTATAACCAAAGCTTTCGTTTGCAGCAGCTTTCATAGCAGCGTTCACTTCTTCGATAGAAGTTTTCTTGTTCAGAACTGTAACCAGTTCAGTCAGAGAACCTGTGATGGTTGGAACGCGTTGTGCACCGCCATCCAGTTTACCTTTCAGTTCAGGCAGTACCAGGCCGATAGCCTTAGCAGCACCCGTAGAGTTAGGAACGATATTAGAAGCAGCAGCACGGGCGCGGCGCAGGTCGCCTTTCGGGTGCGGAGCATCCAGTGTGTTCTGATCGTTAGTGTAGGCGTGGATGGTAGTCATCAGACCTGTTACGATACCGAAGTTGTCGTTCAGGGCTTTAGCCATCGGCGCCAGGCAGTTTGTAGTGCAAGATGCGCAGCTGATGATGGTTTCGCTACCATCAAGGATGCTGTGGTTAACGTTGAAAACTACAGTTTTCAGGTCGCCTGTAGCAGGAGCAGAGATAACTACACGCTTAGCGCCTGCAGTGATGTGTGCTTGTGCTTTGTCAGCATCTGTGAAGAAACCAGTGCACTCCAGTACAACGTCTACGTTGTGCTGACCCCAGGGAATTTGAGCAGGGTCTTTTTGTGCATATATTTTGATCTGTTTGCCATTTACTGTGATAGCGTCGTCGCTGCTTGTAACTTCTACACCGAAACGACCCTGGGCGCTGTCGTACTTCAGCAGGTGCGCCAGTACGTTAGGCTTTGTAAGGTCGTTAATAGCTACAACTTCAATGCCTTGCATGTTGTAGATCTGGCGGAAAGCCAGGCGGCCGATGCGGCCAAAACCATTAATGGCAACTTTTACTGTACTCATTTTATGGGGTTAATTTTGAAAATGTGCCGCAAAGGTACGAGGCAACCGGGACAATGTAAAATGTAAAAGGGGAAAATACATTTAGAATGCCTTAATGTATTGAGTTTCCACTTGTATTTTACCTGTTTCATTCCCAATCTTTGCATCATGAATACTGAACAGCAGCAACCGATCAACATCAGCCCGGCCTACCGTTGGATAGAAAATGCGCATATATTTCTGTGGCTGATCAAAGACCTGTGCTGGTCGCTGGAGTTTAAGCCCGGTGGGGTATTCATGATCATTCCTACCGTCACAGTGGCTTTTTACATTACCTGGAAGTCCAGAGATGTACGTTCCGAGCTGTTTCACAACATCGCTGTATGCTTCTGGATACTTGCTAACAGTACCTGGATGATAGGCGAATTTACTGACCACGAAGCGCGACCTTATGCGGCGGCTTTATTTGCACTGGGGCTTTCCGCGATCGTCGTGTACTACGCTGTATTCTTCGCAAAAGACCGAAAGGTAGAAAAAGCCTATACGCTGCAGACTAGCTCACCAGCTTCAGACCAATAATGGAAGCGATCAGCGTGAAGATGAATAACACCCTCCAGAATTCGGCTGATTCGTTGAAGAACATAATACCGATAATGGCAGTACCTACAGCGCCAATACCGGTCCATACTGCATAGGCAGTACCTATAGGAATGGTTTGAATGGCTTTATTGAGCAGGATAAAGCTAACTGTGATGCAGATAAAGAAGCCAACACCCCAGTACATGTTCTTGAAGTTGTTGGAAAACTTAAGGCAGGTAGTGAAACCCACTTCGAATAAACCGGCCAATATCAGTACGAACCAATTCATGTTTTTGAATGTAAAAGGTTGGCCGTAAAGGTACTGAGTATTAACCGGAATGGCCGGTATGTTTTAGATGCTAATACGTTTGCCCTCTTCCAGCACTACGGTAACGGGAAACATCTTTGCAGGCTTATGTGTGGGCACCCATCCGCGCTTATTGGCGCACACCAGCAACAGCCCATAGTCATCACCCATGGCCACGAAATCGTGCAATACGGGGCCTTTGCGAAAGTGGGGGATATTGTAACCATCTTTTATCCTTACTACGATTTCCGGCACGTCTTCTACCACCAAGCCTATCTCACTTACTTCAACTATGCAGTCGGAAGAAAACTCGGCATTTGAATGATAAGGAAGATCGAAGCGGGTGATGAACTCGACGATGTTGCCGTTGTTATCGAGGAAGTAGAATGATTGGGCATTCCAATCGTTGTAGCCAGCAATGGGCATTCCATCAACCATAAGGATATCCAGCTTGCTGTTCATCCACTCAAAGCTGTCGGAGAACTTATTGTTGACAATGTTGAAGGCGAAATGATAGAATGGTTTACTATCTGCTACCTCCTCAAACGTCAATATTGTTTTGCCAGCCTTAAAGGAAACAGACTCTTCAGTTTCATCGACAACCTCCAGCTCCATTGTTTTGTGATAGAACAAATGCGTGCGGTGCAAGGAGTTGGTTTTCAGTATTAGTTCTTTGATGTGCATTGTAAATAAGAACCTCTAAAATAGTGCCAGAGTTAGTGTATGCCCCTTGCATTAAGCGCCTTCTGGTACAAGCTTGCATTTTTCTGGTGCTCTGCATAGCTGGCAGCAAAGCGGTGGTAGCCGCTGAAGTCTTCTTTTGCGCAGAAGTAGATGTATTTGGTATCAGGTGCGTTCAGTACTGCTTCCAGTGTTTTCTTAGATGGCGTGCATATGGGACCAGGAGGCAGACCTGCATACCTGTATGTATTGTACGGCGAAGGATTCTGCATGTGTACACCACCTATGCGACGTAAAGTGAAATCCTGTACCGCAAATTTTATGGTTGGATCGGCCTGGAGGCGCATACCGATCTTCATCCTGTTCATGTAAACGCTGGCTATGTTGCCTTTTTCATCGTTCTTGTTTGTTTCTTCTTCAACGATGGATGCAAGGGTAACCACCTGTTCCGGCTTAAGATTTTTCGCAGCTGCTTTTTGTTTGCGTTCATCGTTCCAGTATTGCTTGTAGTATTTGGCCAGCTTCGCAAAGGTTTTCTTTGCGTCTGTGTTCCACCAGAACTCGTAGGTGTCTGGTATCACCGCAGCCATCGACGTGTTGCTGTCGAGACCATACTGCGAAAGAAAGCCGTTGTCATTAAGTAACGCACGAAATTCCAGTGAATCAGCTTCGAGGTTTTTAGAAACAAGGCGCATAAGATCTTGCTTGGTGCGCAGTTTATTGATAACAAGCTTTACGGGCTCCTGGTCACCATTACGCAGGCGGCGAACCATATTATAGTTGCTCATGCCCTTGTTGATCTTGTATTTACCTGCTTTCACTTTTTCAGGATAGCCAGAGCGCTTTGCAACCTGGTCGAAGCTGGTCATGTTCCTCACAAAGCCGCCTTCCTGCAATGCTTTCTGTACATCTGCATAAGTAGAACCTGTGTGGATGTAGAGGTAGTCTCCTTTCATATCTCCGGTGTTAGGACCAAAGACACCCCAGAGTGCGATAGCACCAACTACAAACAATACGAGTATCAACAAACCTATCCAGCGAAATCTCCCTTTTTTCGAAGCCATAGTGTAAAATAAAAATACCTGCTCAAAGGTAGAGCAGGTATCTATTCAAAAAGTTTGTGCCTAAATTATTTTCCGGCAGGCTGTTGCTGCTGAGCACCACCTTGCTGTTGGCCTTGACCTTGTTGCTGTGCAGGAGCGCTGCTGTTTTGTTGCTGACGCTGTTGTTGCATTTCCTTCGGAGTTTCGAAGAACATAACCAGCAGAACGCAAAGGCCTGCGATAACACCCATGGTGGTCCATGTGCCTTTTTCCATAATGTCGGTAGACTGCTTAACGCCCATTACCTGGGTACCAATGCTACCAAAAGTGCCAGACAGACCGCCACCTTTAGGGTTTTGAACAAGGATAAAAAATGCTAAAACCACACAAGCTAACAGGATAAGTATGGTGATCAATGATATCATGACTGTTTTTCTTTTAAGATTTCTTCAATACGGCGAGCAAAATAAGCATTTTTTTGCGGATTACGCAAACTTAGTTTACGATACATATCTATCGCCTTGTCATATTTGCCTTGTTTGACGTGTATTTCGGCCAGCGATTCGCTCACCAGGCCCTCTTCCTGGGTGATCGAATTAACTGCCATTTCGAATACATCCTCAGGTATTTCTTCGTTCTCTTCTCCTAGTGCAGCTGCCAGTTTCTCCTGCTGCCACATTGTTTTGAGCGCTTTTTGATCCTGCTCTTCTTCTTTTTCCTTTTGCGATTTTGTCTTGAAATGTGTCAGCCATTCCGCAAAACTCATCATCACCATAAGCGACTTGTCTTCCTCTTTTTCTGATTGTATATGTAATTCTTCTGCATCGGGTATATCGTTCGAAACTTCGACACCCTGGTGCAGGAAATAATCTTCTGTATATATCGGTTGTATCAGCGGTTCTTCCTGCATTGTTTGATTCTCTTCTGCTATTATCTGTTCGTCTTTTGCCTGCAATGTCGCCGGCTCTTCCGGAACAACCGCGCTAGGGGTGGGAGCTGCGTTTTCAACTACTACGACCTCGTCGATCTCCTCAACTATTCCAGACACGTTTTGCAGGTAACTATGGAACTGCAGCCAGTTGCCCATATACAGCTGCATATTGTTCATAATGCCGGGAGAGAACGGTTCGTGCTTTTGTTTACGCGCGGCCTCGAAATAGTGCCCCGGCGTGAAATAAGGATATGTTTGAACCAGTGTGGCTATATCTTCCACATCGGCATCCGTTATCGACTGCGGTTCGCGCAGCATCTTGGTTATTTGTGAAATGTTTGGTGTTGCCATACGCCTCCTTACCAGTTTACAAATGCTTTATTAAAAATATCGTCGGCCAGCTGGTTACCGATGTTCTCGATCAACCTGCTTTCCGCTTGTTGTACTGTTTGTGTGGCTGAGAAGTCGTCGAACCGGGTGAATGATTGTGTAAAGTCTGCCTTTTTATCAAGGCGGTTCTTGAACACAATATTCACTGTTATCGTCAGCCTGTTTTGTGTAGCCTGTTGGGTGTTCTGCACGCCCGATACAGTTACTTCATACGCGGTGATAGTACCCGAAAGATCGTAGTCGGCATCGTCTGTTTTAACAGGTGCGAGACCGGTTTGCGAAAGTATCCTGCTTCTTATCTTGGTCGTAAGTGCAGGACTGAGACTCGGAACTATATTACGGGCGCGATTCTCGAGTACATGTATATTGATGCTTTTGCCCTGTATGCTGGCGCCGGTGAAACTGTATACACCGCAACCAGAGAGCGCAAAAGCAAAAACTACAGTAAGTATTAAGAGAAACCGCTGTTTCATGAACGTGTAAAATTAGGCTGAATAAATAGAAACGCAATTACTCTTTAATATCGTATTCTTTGATCTTCCGGTACAGTGTCCTTTCTGAAATACCCAGCTCGTTGGCAGCATCGCGGCGGCGGCCACGGTGCTTTTTCAGGGCTTTCATGATGAATTCTTTCTCCCTGTCGGCCAACATCAGTGATTCTTCTACATCTTCATGAATATCGACATGATCGTTGGGTTGAAGCAGGATAGGAGCATTGGGATTATAAGGTGCGGCTGCTACAACGGGAACCGGTTCGCTATTGGTTGCTGTGTAAGCAGGCAGCATGGTATCATTGCCAGGTTGTGCAGGGAAATGTCCCTGGTGGTGCGCCAGTTCAAAGAACATGGACTTCAGGTCGTTCATGTCCTTCTTCAAGTCGAAGAACAGCTTGTAAAGAATATCACGTTCAGTATTGCTCGCGAAATCCTTTCCTGTTGCAACAGGACTACCGGCAGGTGCCATCAGGGCCAGGCTGCGGCCACCATCCTTTTGTGGTAGCGATCTTTGCAGTGTTTCGACAGAGATCACTTTATCTGTGCTCAATACCGATATCTGTTCCGCTATATTTTTCAGCTCGCGCACATTACCTGGCCATGGATAGGATAGAAGCAATTGTTGCGCAGATGCATCGAGTTGTACTGATTGTGTTTTGTAGCGTTCGGCAAAGTCGGTAGAGAATTTGCGGAACAATAGTGGAATATCTTCGGGCCTGTCGCGAAGGGCAGGTACGCGAATAGGAACAGTGCTCAAACGGTAGTAAAGATCCTCGCGGAACTTGCCTTGTTGCGTGTATTCCAACAGGTCTTTATTCGTTGCCGCTATGACACGAACGTCTGTTTTCTGAACCTTCGAAGAACCTACGCGGATGAACTCACCGGTTTCCAGTACGCGCAGCAAACGGGCTTGCGTGCCTACAGGCATTTCGCCTATTTCATCCAGGAAAATGGTACCGCCATTAACGGTCTCGAAATAACCTTTACGACTATCAACCGCGCCGGTAAACGATCCTTTTTCGTGACCAAACAGCTCACTATCGATAGTGCCTTCGGGTATCGCACCGCAGTTAACGGCTATAAAAGGATTGTGCTTGCGCGACGATAATGCGTGTATGATATTGGCAAAGGCCTCTTTACCCACACCGCTTTCACCGGCTATCAATACCGACAGGTCCGTAGAAGCTACCTGTGCAGCAGTATTGAGTGCATGGTTGAGGGCAGGCGAATTACCTATAATGCCAAACCTATTCTTAATGCTCTGAAGATCCATAAAACCTGCCCCTGTCGGGCGACAATTTTAATTAGTTAACAGAAACTATTTCACCCAGCAGGGTAGCACCCGTTGTCGAGGTGATCTTCACATTCACATAGTCACCTTTATTCAGTTTGTAGTCGCCTTTCGGGAATACAACCACTTTGTTTTGGCTGTTGCGGCCACTCCAGTTGAGCTCGCTACGTTTGCTCTGACCTTCTATCAACACTTCGAACGACTTGCCGATGTCGGCATTATGGTTCTTTTTCGTATGGCTGTTCTGCAGCGAAATGATCTCTTCCAATCTTCTTTTCTTCACTTCTTCTGGCACATCGTCTTCATAGCGGCGCTCTGCCAGCGTGCCGGGGCGTTCGCTGTAAGAGAACATGTATGCCATATCGAAACCGCACTGATCCATCAGGCTCAAAGTATCCTGGTGCTCTTCTTCTGTTTCTGTACAGAAGCCGCTGATCACATCGGTGCTCAGCGCACAATCAGGCATGATCTCCATAATGCGTTTTACCTTGGCCAGGTACCATTCGCGGGTATAAGTACGGTTCATCAGCTGCAGTACGCGTGTGTTGCCACTCTGTACAGGCAGGTGTATGTATTTGCAGATGTTATCGTATTTGGCCATGGTGTGCAGCACATCATCCGTAATGTCTTTCGGGTGCGATGTGCTGAAACGGATCCTGAGTTTAGGAGAGATGAGTGCTACCATTTCCATCAGTTTGGCAAAGGTCACTGCATCTTCCAGGTTCTCTGGAGCATAGTGGTAGCTGTCCACGTTTTGACCCAGCAATGTCACCTCACGGTAGCCGCGTTCAAACAAGTCACGGCACTCAGCTACGATGCTCACCGCATCACGGCTGCGCTCGCGACCACGGGTAAATGGTACCACGCAGAAAGAGCACATATTGTTGCAACCACGCATGATGCTCACGAAAGCCGTCACGCCATTGCTGTCAAGACGAACGGGCGATATATCCGCATACGTTTCCTCGCGGCTCAGCAGCACATTCACAGTTTTCTGACCGCCTTCTGCTTCAGCTACCAGGCCGGGCAGGCTACGGTAGGCGTCCGGACCTACTACTATATCTACCAGTTTCTCTTCCTCAAGAAATTTTGCTTTCAGGCGCTCCGCCATACAACCCAGCACGCCAATCAGCATGCCCGGGTTTTGGTCCTTCACCTTGCGGAATGCTTGAAGTCGGTTACGCACTGTTTGCTCAGCCTTTTCACGGATGGAGCAGGTATTGAGCAACACCAAATTGGCCTCCTCAAAATTGCGGGTAGCGCCAAAGCCTTGTTCATTTAATATAGAAGCTACTATCTCACTATCGCTGAAATTCATCTGACAGCCATAGCTTTCTATATAGAATTTCTTACTGTATTGGTTTGGGTCGCCCTGGAAAGGTGCATATGCCTCTCCCTGGCGGTTTTCTTCTACTACTTTCTGCAGGGTCTCTGCCATAATTTCCGATTCTGTGTCTGCAAAGGTAGGGGAATAGGAGCTGAATTTGAAGCTAAAATGCAGATAAACAATGGAAAAACGTGATGTATGGATAGACCGGTAAAAACTCAAACATGACACCATGGCTTTCAGTAGCTTAAGTCCACGGTTTTAGATAATCTGGTCCGCGCAACGGATATTTGCGGTCAAAATCAGGGCAGGATATGATCAATACGGTATTATATGATATGGACGGGTTGTTGCTGGACACCGAGCCGCTTTGGGGTGAAAGCATGCTGCGTATAGCCGCAAAACATAAGATACCCATCGGTCCGGACAGGTTCAAGGAAACTACCGGTCTGCGCATATATGAGGTTACAGAATATTGGTCCGTAAAATACCCATGGAATGGAAGCACCTCAGTAGAAGTGGCTGAGGAGATACTGGATGATATCATCGACGCTTCGAAAAGAGCGGGCAGAGTACTTCCAGGTGTTATTCAGTCGCTCGAGCTTTTGAAGAATAATGGTTTTAAGATAGGACTCGCATCGTCATCGCCTGCTCGTATGATACATGCCCTGGTAGATCATTTCGGGATCACTGATTATTTCGACTGCATTTCATCGGCAGACGTGGTCGAACTCGGTAAGCCACACCCAGGGGTATTCATGCACTGCGCGAAAGCCATGGGTTCAAGTCCGCTGCAGTGCGTGGTGCTGGAAGACTCGGTGAACGGTATGATAGCCGGAAAAGCAGCGCGAATGAAAGTGATCGTTGTCCCGGATGTTATTCATTTCGACGATCCACGCTTTGCGTTGGCTGACGCGAAACTGAGCTCGCTTGAGGATTTTGACCTGGATGTGCTGAAAAGGTTATACTAGATGTTTCTGTTCCTGCCTTCTACGGAGAACCCTGTCCAGGACTGCTAATGCAAGGAGGATATTGATGAACATCACTGCGGTTAGGACATCGCTATTGAAGTACTTATTAAAGCCACAAGCGTTCGAAACGTGAGCGTTTGGAGCATTGATAGCTACCACTGAAAATATAATGGCAGCACCGATCAACACCAGGAAGAAAGCAGCGATCCCTTTTATTACCCAGTTATTAAGATAACGTACCGTTGTGCTCGCTACATGTGCGGTCGCTATGCTATCCATAACATTCGCTGTAAAACGCATTGAGGGGTGGTGTTCTTCCAACTCCTGTAACTCGCTTTGTAACGCCTTCAGCTCAGCAAATTTCTTCCGCCATACCTCGTTCGACGATATTAGCTGCTCCACACGTTGCTTTTCCGCTTCACTACAGGCGTTATCCAGGTATTCCCAGATCTGTAACTCAATATCTTCCATCTGCTGTTGCATAGCTACTACTAATTTAATCATTTCAACGCTACCGCATCGGCAGGGTAGTATTGTTCTAATATGTTTTTAAGTCTCTGCCGGGCACGAAACAAACGCACTTTTACGTTGTTTGGTGTCTGTCCCGTTATTGTCGCTATTTCTTCCAGCGATTGCTCTGCCTGGTAAAACAAGGTGAGTATTTCCGCATCCTGTTTATCCAGCCGGCTCATAGCTTTATCCAATAGGTTTCGGGTTGAATTGGTATTGATCTTGTCAGATGCCTTTTCTGCTGCCAGCAAGGTATTCTCAATCGCCGGATGAGCATCTACTGACACCATCATTGTTTTTCTTTTTCTCAAATGGGACAGGCAAGTGTGGTGCGCGATGGCATAAAGCCAGGTGCTGAATTTGCTCTTGCCATTAAAGCCCGCGAGCGACCGGTAGGCTTTCATAAATACATCCTGCGCAATCTCTTCTGCTTCTTCACGGTTCTCTACATAACGCATGGAAATCGTGAATACAAAATGCTGGTAACGGTCAACCAGTACCGAAAAGGGCTTTTGATCCCCATTCAGTACCAGGCTAATGATATCAGTATCCTGTAAGTGCTGCATTATAGGTAGTAGACGCAAGAAAGTTAATGCAGGTTACAGGAAAATTTTATTTTCTTTGGTTGTAACCTGTTTACTTTCCAGGTAGTCATAGTTTGTGTAAACAGTTTATTGAACAATTTTTAAACATACAATATGACACCTGCAACAGAAGTTTTGGTTCCTATCTTTATTTGTTTGGGCCTTTTTGCCCTGATATTCGGAGTGGTTTACCTAAAAAGCCGGGAAAATATGGCCCTGATAGAACGTGGGATGAATCCGAAAGAAGGTATTGCGCAGCCTAAACCATTTATCAACCTAAAATACGGCATGTTGCTTTTGGGTGCAGGACTTGGTTTGTTCGTGGCTTACTTAGTGGATGTCGTTTGGCTTGGGCATAAAGTGATCATGGAGCGTGGAAGTGAGTCTAATGTGCATTGGAGCAGTATTAACGACACCCGCGAACCTCTTATCTATTTCGCACTGGTGGCTATTGGAGGCGGATTAGGCCTGATCTTGTCGTACCGGATCGAAAAAAGGCAATGGCTGGATAAACAAGCACTCAGCAGATAAAAGTAAAAGCCCCGCTGTTTCCGGCGGGGCTTTTGTTATTTGTTCAGCAGGTCGTCTGTAAAATGACGCGTGCCTTTCTCTTGCGAGAACTTATCTGCATTATAATCTTTCGACTTGTGACGTGGTATAGACAGACTTTTCCAGCCTTCATTACGACACATCTTGCCGATATACACTATCTGTCCAACGTGGTAGCAATAGTGCGCTATTTGTCGATTGGTAGCTTCTAATATTGTATGACCTTCGTTACGGATATATACGATGCGGTTGATGTCTTCGTCGGTTATGCTATCCAATGCATCGAACAGGCATTTCCAGCCGATATCCCACGCCTGCATCACTGACTCGCGTGTATTCCAGTTGTTCTCAAATTCGCCATCGCGGTTGCGCCATTCCTTTTCTCCGTCACTGGTCAGAAAATCAGTCCAGCGGCTGAGCATGTTGCCGTGAAGGTGTTTTACTATAGTGGCCACACTGTTGCTTTCTTCGTTGGGCTGCCAGAATAGTTCTTCGTCTTTCATCTGCGCCATTGCCCCTTCGCCCAGTTGCTTGTAGTACAAGAATTGGCGTTTGGCGCTTTTCAGGTATTCGATAGTTGCCATACTAGTTTGTATTGATCAAAATGTCGGCTATAGAATAGGTTACTGCGTTTCCGGAAATCTTGACGCGATCACCAACAAGCTCACAGAATAATTTTCCTCCTCTTGCAGAAAGCTGGAGGCAGGAAAATTTCTCTTTTCCCAGCTTGCTTGCCCAATAAGGCGCGAGGCTGGTGTGCGCTGAACCGGTTACCGGGTCTTCGTCAATGCCGGACTGTGGTGCAAAAAACCTTGATACGAAATCAATGGTATCCCCGGGTGCGGTAACAATTACTCCTCGTCCATCAAGCTTTGCCAACACCCTAAAATCGGGATCGAGCTGCTCTATTTCGCTTTGGCTGCTGTAAACTGCCATATAATCTGTCTTTCCTCTGTATACTTCTGTCGGGACTTGCGACAGGGCATCCGTCAGCGCTAGTGGTACATTCGATACCTTCTCAATTTTGTCCACTGGAAAATCCAGTGTCAGGTTCGCGCTTTTTAAAACAATTAGCTGTCCGCTGCGCGAATCAAATACGATCTTATTTCCCTGGTACCTTTCGTGATTGAACAATACATGGGCTGATGCCAAGGTGGCATGGCCGCACAGATCCACTTCCACAGCTGGCGTAAACCATCTGATGTGGAAACCATCAGTTACCGGTGTTAAAAAAGCGGTCTCAGCGAGATTGTTCTCCGCCGCGATGCGCTGCATCATTTTATCGGGCAGCCATTTGTCTAAAATACAGACAGCTGCAGGGTTGCCAGAAAAAAGTTCGTCGGTAAATGCATCAACTATGTACTGTTTCATTTATACAGTTTTTTATTTACACGCATTTTGAGTATCACCGTAAATGATCGGCCGGCTGATCTCCATATAGCGTTCTGAGATGACCATGGGTGTGAAGCCGAATTTAGCGTAGAGCCCATGTGCATCCAGTGTCGCTAGCATTACTTTCCTTAACCCCTGGACCCATGCCTGTTCCATAAGTACTTCCATCATCTTCCTGCTCAGGCCCTGCCCACGGTGTTCTTCTTCCACATAGACATCAGCCAGGTAAGCGAAAGTCGTATAATCGGTTATTAACCTTCCGTAGCCGATCTGTCTGTTGTCAATCAGGATTCCGATACAGTAAGAATTATCAAAGGCTCTTTTTACCAGCTCATACGGAATGTTCTTCGACCAATATGATTCTTCCGACAGCCATTTGTGTATGGCTTCCGGCTGAAGCTGCGTTTTGTCCGTGGTAATTATATAACCTTGGTATTCTACTGTTATGGTTCCCATGCTTACAAAATATAGTTCCAGTTATGTTTGTCCGGACCGATACCCCTGCGAATGCTGTACAGCGCATTCTGCAGCTTGTTCATGATCGCATCGTCGCCAAGGTAGCAAGGGTAGTGGTTGCCGTTGATACCGATGGTTTCGATAGGTGCTACTACTGCCGCAGTACCTACGCCAAAGGCTTCCACTCTTTTACCTGCTATCAGCGCGTCTTCTATTTCCTTCCACTTAATGCGTCTCACATCAACAGGGATATTATTATCCTTAGCTAAAGTTAATAAAGAATCGCGTGTCACACCATCAAGTATTGTACCTGATAATGGAGGCGTAACAATGGTTCCGTCTATAGCAAACATCACATTCATTGTGCCTGACTCTTCTATATATTCATTGGTTTTGCTGTCTGTCCATATCACCTGGTCGTATCCGGCTTCGCGGGCCAGTTGCGTAGGATAGAACGAACCGCCATAGTTACCACCGCACTTAGCAAATCCAGTTCCACCGTCTGCTGCACGCACGTGGTCGGTTTCAACCTTCACCTTAAGTGGTTTCGCGTAGTATTGATATGCCGGTGTACAGACGATCATAAATATGTACTTATCGGCAACCTTTACACCAAGTCTTTCCTCGGAGGCTATCATAAATGGACGCAGGTACAGCGAACCATCAGCTTCTTTGGGCAGCCAAGCAGCATCGAGTTGCACAAGCTGGTGCAACGCTTCGATGAATAGTCCTTTCGGAACTTCAGGCATACACATCCTGGCCAGCGATTTCATAAAACGGTTGTAATGTTTCTCGGGACGGAAGATGTTGATCTTTCCATTCTGCATCTGGAAAGCTTTCATTCCTTCAAAGACTGTTTGCCCATAGTGAAGACAAAGTGCAAACGGACTCATTGTCAGATCTGCAAAAGGAACGATGCGGCTATTGTGCCACTGACCATCATAGTATTCGGCAATGAACATGTGCTCCGTTGGCTGCTGGCCAAACGGGATCGATCTTGTTTCTTTCACCTGCCTTTCTTTCTGAGGCAGAATCGAAATTGCGTATTCCATAACTCTTCGTTTTTATTTTGAGCCTGTTGTTACAGGCGTTGGTAAAACTTCTTTCGCTCTCTCTTTTTCTCTACGGGCTGCCAGGTGTTTGCGGATGTATCCACGGTTTACCATATATACACCTGTCATGATAGCAGCAAATGACAGGGCTGTATACCATGTGAGTTGCTCATCTAATATGAGATAGCCAAGTATCACTGCTACCAGTGGATTGACGTAAGCATAAGTCGCAACAAGACCAACAGGTAATTCTTTTAGCGCATACATGTAGGCAGTGTATGCCGCCACCGATCCGAATATGATTAGATATAGTAACGACCAAAATGCCCCGGCGTGCCATGTGAAGACGTTTTCATAACTGTCGAATGCAGGACTTGCAATCAACAGGAAGATGCCGCCAAACATTAACTGCAATCCTGAGTTGAAGACCGGGTTGGTAGGAAACTGGTGTCGCTTGTTGATTACACTACCTAATGACCAGCTTGATGTGGCGCATAAAAGGCCAAGCATTCCTAGTAAGTATTGTGTATTGGCCAGATCTGCGATGTTATCTCTGAATATCAAGGCTACTCCGCTAAAACCTACCAGCGTGCCCAATAGAATAGATGGATTAGGTCGCTCACCTTTGGCAGACGCAAGGTTGATCATTACAGTAATGATCGGCATTAGCGAACATATCAGTGCGGCTACACCGCTGGGGACATATTTCTCCGCCCATGTCACCAGGCCATTACCTACAGTTATCAGCAAAAAGCCCACAAGCGCCTGGTGTTTGATGCTGGCCCACGATAGATCCACTTTCTTAGCCATGGCGAGTCCAAGAGCCATGATGATCAGTGCAGATATCACCTGGCGCACACCCGCAAAGAGAAACGCAGGGTAGTGCTCTACACCCAGCCTTATGAACAGGTAGGTAGTACCCCAAACAATACAGATGAAAACCAATGCTATGTATGCTTTCGTGTGCTTCGCCATTACAACAGACTATAATTCGTTCAAATTCTTTGTCAAAATTCTAAGTATTTCGTGAAACAAAACAGATACAATTTTCGTAATTTCGACCAGAACAGTTTTTTTAACATGAAGACCACATCCAAGGCAAAAAACGATCACCTCTATCTAAATATTGCGGACAATATTGAAAAACAGATAATGGATAAGGTGTTGAACATAGGAGATAAGCTGCCTTCCGTACGCTTGCTTAGTAAGCAGCAGGGGGTGAGCATGAGTACCACTTTACAGGCATATTATCATCTTGAGGGCAAAGGTTTGGTTGAGTCGCGGCCACAGTCTGGTTATTATGTTCGGTTTAATCCATCGCGCTTTCCGCAGAAGATAGAAAAGAGTAACCCGCGCTTGTCCACGAAGAATAAGAACGTAGAAGCTATCATATCTGAAGTGTACGACGATTTTGAGATGCCGGGCATGGTGAAATTTTCATTAAGTGTTCCAGCGCCAGAGATACTGCCTTTGGCAAAGTTAAATAAGGCTCTGATACAAGCTACCAGGGAGCTTCCTGCCAATGGCACTTCATATGAACGGGTACAGGGAAGCGAACAATTAAGGCGGCAGATCGCGCGCTGGTCGGCGCAGTGGGGCCGGCTGCAGCCCGATGATTTGGTAACTACTGCGGGTTGTATGAATGCCATATCGTATTGCCTGATGGCGTTGACGAAACCGGGAGATACTATTGCAGTGGAAAGCCCGGTGTATTTTGGTACTCTTCGTTTTGCCCAAAGTATAGGTCTCAAAGTAATTGAATTGCCTACCGATCCAGACACCGGTGTTGATCCCGATGATGTGAAAAAGGCACTGCAAAAACATAATATCAAAGCTTGTTTCTTTGTCACGAACTTCAGCAACCCGCTCGGTTACTGTATGCCCGACGAGCAGAAAATGGCGCTTGTAAAACTCTTGTCCAAACACGGCGTTCCATTGATCGAAGACGACCTGTATGGAGACGTTTATTTCGGTACACAACGTCCGAAACCATGTAAAAGCTTTGATGAAGAGGGTAATGTGCTTTGGTGTGGTTCTGTCTCCAAGACACTGGCTCCCGGCTATAGGGTAGGCTGGGTAGCGCCAGGCAAATATATCGACAAGGTGAAACGTCTTAAACTGTATCATAGCATTACGTCGGCCACTACGCACCAGGCTGCTATTGCTAATTTTCTGGCTACTGGCAGGTATGAACACCATTTGCGCAAACTGAGGCAGACACTGCATTCCAACAGCCTGCAGTTTATACGTTCCATTGGCGAGAACTTTCCTGAGGTCACAAAAGTTACCAATCCAAAGGGCGGATTTATACTATGGTTGGAGTTGGCAAAACATATCGATACTTACCAGCTTTATCAGGAAGCCATGCAACAGAAAATGAGCATTGCACCCGGTGCTATGTTTACGCTGCAAGAGCGATACCAGAACTGTATGCGCCTTAGCTATGGCATGCAATGGAAGCCAGAAGTAGAACGCGCCCTCAAGAAGCTGGGCGGACTGGTGAAGAGTATGAGTTAACATTGATAGCGGTTTATTGGTGGGACATCATTACTGGTCTTATTCGATCTGTTTTATCGGAAGTGTAATGGTGAAAGTTGCTCCAACGCCAGGCATACCTTCAGCAGTAATGTGCCCGTTGTAGCGTTCCACGATCTTCTTGCATAGCGCTAATCCAATACCAGTGCCTTCGTATTCATTCTGACTATGTAGGCGTTGGAACATCTGGAATATCTTTTCTGCATATTCGGGCTCGAAGCCAATACCGTTATCTTTTACCTGCAAATACAAGACATCGTTATTTTGTTCTCCGGTGATCTTAATTGCAGGCGCTATTTCCGGCTTGCGGTATTTTAGCGCATTGCTAATGAGATTTTGAAAGAGGTGTGACATGTCCGTGGAATCACATTCTATAACTCCCAGATCATTAGCAGTGATCTCTGCCCCGCTTTCTTTGATCACGGGGTCCAGGTCCTGTATCACATCCGCAACGATCTTGTTGAGATCTACCATTTCAAGGTGTTTGTTGTTGGGCGATACGCGGGAGTATGAAAGTATATCCTGTATCAGGTTGCTCATCCGCGCGGCGGCATTGTGGATCGCAGATAAATAGGACTGCCCGCTTTCGGGTAACAGCGCCTGATGTCTTTGAATAAGCAGGTCGCTAAATGTCTGGATCTTTCGCAAAGGTTCTTTCAGATCGTGAGACGCGAGCCATGCATATTGTTCCAGCTCTTCGTTTTGCTTTTCAAGCTGCTGTTGCTTAATTGACAACTGCTTCTGGTGTTCCTTTTCAATAGTAATGTCCCTAAGGAAAGCAATAAAGTTCCATTTACTACTAACCCGCATACGCGAAATAGTAATGGCGATATCGATCTCACCTTTAGTTTTATGTAATCCCGTCACCTCAACAGTTTTATAGAGGATCGTTGATTCGCCTGTTGTTAGCAGACGCCGCATCCCATTCAGGTGCGCTTCACGATAGGCTTTGGGTATAATGACCTCGGGTAGCAACCTATCCAGTACTTCGTTCGCTTTCCAGCCAAATAGTTGTTCTGCCATTGGGTTCCATAAAAGTATTTCACTCCTTTCGTTGATCACTATAATGGCGTCTGGAGCGGATGTTATGATCTGCTCGATATTATTTTTCTGCTCCTCGATCCGTTCGGTATAGAAGGCAAGTTTTTGTTCATATTCCAACCGCCCGGTAATGTTTCGCAGTATGCCCCGGGTAAAAACGGGTGTATCACCTTCAAATTTGCAGTTTATTGAGGCTTCAGTTACAATTATGCTTTTATCTTTAGCCACCAGGGATACAAGTATCCGTTCAGCGGGTTGATGGCCGGATATAATACGCTCCCTGTAATGCTTTAGTTGGGCTACATCTTTTTCCATAACATGGTCATAGATTGACGCTCCTTTGATATCTTCCTCACTATACCCAAGTGTTTCCCTCCATGCTTTATTTACATACCATATTTCGCCATTGGGCGCGCATATGTGAATGAGATCGGTAGCATTATCAAAAAGGTCTTTATAGCGTTCTTCGGTTTCCAGTAGCTTCTTTTTGTCTTCAAGCTGAATACTTTCTAATGTGCCCAGAGCAAGCTTTTGTACTTTGTGGTAATATTTTTCAAGCTCGAGGACGATGTCAACACTTTTTTGAGCCCGGTCCAAATAGTCTGGCAAAAATGACAGGAAGGACATTTTCTGGGCTGCATAGCCCATTAAAATGTCATTAAGGGAAATGTCGGTTTTGTTGAGACTATGTGGAAGCTGGTTGTGGCGCCACTGCGCAAGGCCATTTTCTATCTCCGCCATGCTGCCGGTCTCAATGCCGGTCAAAAATTTAATAAGACCGTCTGTCGTTATTTCAAGCAGCTTGTCCTCACCGAGTGGTTCCAGCAGTTTAAGCAATGGCACCTTCAGGTCACGCATAGCTTTCAACTCTGCACGGGCAAAATCGTGCAGCCTTTCATTTTTTACAAATGCAGCAAACTGTTG
This sequence comes from Polluticoccus soli, assembly GCF_029269745.1. Lineage (NCBI taxonomy): Bacteria > Pseudomonadati > Bacteroidota > Chitinophagia > Chitinophagales > Chitinophagaceae > Polluticoccus > Polluticoccus soli. The sequence continues at coordinate 701,998 of NZ_JARJHT010000002.1, forward strand.
AAGCTCAGTGTTATGTTTCACCCGACCTATTGTATTAAACTGTGCAAGAAAAGTATGCCAGTGGCATCACCGGATTTGTTTCCACCATAAAGGAACAATATTATTGTTAACTAGTTTTACTAAACTTGTACAAACGGCAGACACAATGAACCAACCACTGGCATTAGGAATTGATATAGGCGGTACTAACACATCGTACGGAGTTGTAGACAGGAGAGGGCGCATACTGGCCAAAGGAAGTATGGCCACTAAAGGTGGTAGCGTACTGGAATATATTGACAACCTGAAAGGCGAGGTGAATAAGGTGATGGATGAAGCGGGTAGGGAGAACGTAATTGCTGCTGGGGTTGGCGCACCTAATGCCAATTTCTTCACTGGCGAAATAGCATATGCCGCCAACCTGCCCTGGGAAGGGGTGATACCGTTAGCTAAACTGATCGGTGAGGCCTTACACCTGAAAGTGACGATCACCAACGATGCCAATGCAGCTGCACTGGGTGAAATGATGTATGGCGCTGCTAAAGGTATGAAAGACTTCATCCTGGTGACGCTGGGCACTGGTGTGGGTAGTGGCTTCGTAGCGAATGGAGAGCTCATCTATGGTCATGATGGGTTTGCTGGTGAATTAGGTCATGTAATAGCTGTACGCGACGGCCGTAAATGTGGTTGCGGCAGGAACGGCTGCCTGGAACGTTACAGCTCAGCTACAGGCATTGTTATAACAGCCGAGGAGTGGCTACAGGATCGTCAAGATGAAAGCATCCTGCGCGATCACCAGGGTAAACTCTCAGCCAAACTGATACACGAAGCCGCCGAAAAAGGCGATAAACTGGCCCTGGAGATATTTGACTACACAGCCAAAATATTAGGGCAAGCCCTGGCTGATGCCGTGGCCATCACCTCTCCTCAAGCCATCATATTCTTTGGTGGACTGGCTAAATCCGGTCCTCTATTATTTAATCCTGTTCGCAAGTACCTGGAGGAGAATGTTCTCCGGGTGTTCAAGAACAAGATCATGCTGGTTCAATCAGACCTTCCTGATTCTGATGCGGCCATACTTGGTGCCTCAGCGTTGGTCTGGTAATAAAACACAAAACCGGACAAAAGTCCGGTTCTGCTGGTTTATTAGGGGTTACTATCGCCTTCCTCTGCTCTCGCCGCCGCCGCGGTTCATACTTTGATTTTGCTGCGGCTGACTTCTTTCCATCCGTTGTGTATTCCCGTTGCCACCACCTCGCTCGTACACGCGTTGTGGCTGTTGTGGTTGTGGCTGTGCCTGTTGGTAGCGTTGCTGCCTGCGTGCTTCGATCTGCTGCTGTTGTTGTGCACGTTGTTCGACCGCTCTTTGTTGCTGCACGCGTGCCTGCGCTTCGTTCTGGCGCTGCTGCATTGCCAACTCCCGGTTACGGTTCGAGCGCTCCTGCTGTACCTGCATATCACGTTGCTGGCGTTCTGCCATCTCCCGGTTACGGTTCGAGCGCTCTTGCTGCATTTGCATCTCACGTTGTTGACGTTCTGCCACCTCCTGATTACGGTTTGAACGTTCCTGCTGCATTTGTGCATCTCGTTGCTGCTGCGCAGCTACGCCACGGTTCCTGCGTTCCTGCACCTGGTCGTTACGCTGTTGTTCTACCTGTGCATCGCGCTGGCGTGCATTGCTGATCGCATTTTGGTCATTACCGCGACGGTTGCGTGCTTCCTGCACTGCGCCGTTTTGTTGTCCGGCATTGTCGCGCCTCATTTCATTCATGTCACGGTTGCCACGGTCTGCACGTACCAGGTTTTGCGGGCGGGCATTGCCACCAAGGTCTTGCCTCACGTCAGGACGATACACATTAAGGTTGCGACCATCGATACGGGCGCGGCCCGGATTGTTGTCGTTGCGCACATTGTAGACATTTACACGTTGTCCGGTTGTACGTTCTATGTCATTGCGGCGCGGGCCGGTAACATAGGTGTTGTTGTTGTACACGTACGTGTTATTAATGATGGTGGTGTTGTTGATGTACGTGTTATTGTACTGCGCACCTCTCCAATACCTTCCATAGCCACCACGATGGTATATCTGGTTGCAAGGCACAAATGTCCACCAGTCGTTTGGTGGATAATAACCACCGCCACCGATGTTTATATTAATGTTCACGCCCGGTCCCATTGGCGCCCAACCATAGTTGCTACCGCCACCGCGCCAGTGTACCCATGCCGGTCCCCACGTAGTACCCGGCACCCAAAGCCATCCGTAAAACGGACTGTAAGCCCAACGTCCGTAGTGGAACGGCGCCCAACCCCACGGATAGTCTGATACCCATGTGTTGCCATAATCGGTCATTGCCCAGTTACCCCCACTATAATAGGGGCGAAAGTCGCGGCCTACACCTCGCGGTGACCATACGTAGCCATTGTCAGGGTCATCGATCCACTGTCCGTATGGCGACAGCTGATCGTAAAACATTTGGAAGGAAACCGATACCCCCGGTTGCGCAGTCGCTTTTTTCACCGGTGCTGCCACCATCATTAGAATGGCCAACAGCAAACTGCTTCCCCACATTAAGGATCTACTCATCTCTGTTTTGTTTAAATTGGTCTGTAACAAGTAATTGATTAGACGCTGCGTCTTTCGAATAGTTAAACCAAACCAGAGTCCCGATTTTCACAAGAAAATGTTAAAGGGAACCTAAATGCCTGTTATTACTGCTTTTTTACATAGGAAGTGCGGTCATTGTCAAGATTTTCTTTATAGGTCAGGTAGTGCGGTAGTGCGGTGTCAAAATACCGTTCGAGGCCTAAAAAATTGTTGTCTAAGGTGGTTTTGTTGTCGCTTTTAAGTGATTTTTTCAGATTGGCGACGTTGTTTGGAAAGCGCTTTGGCATTGGGTTTGAGCTTAAATTTATTACAGTTTGTTGTCGTTTTTGCAGCGCCACAGCTTTTTCGTCAGCTTTTGAATTTGTTGAAGTATTGTGCGTGAGCCGTGCGAACTGGCGCTCAATAGTTGCCCAGCGGTCGTAGCTGTTCGCAAGTTTGAAGTCGAGGAAAATTAAGTCGAGCAGGGTTCCGTGCGAAATGTCTTGTTGGACAGTAACAGCCTTGCCATTAACTATAAAACGGCGGTCTTTCTTCATTTCGCCATGTACCAGCGCGCATATCGTTGTGCGGATGTGGTGGCGGCGGGCGTGTAAAGCTTTCTCGCGAACGAGCGCTTGTTGCATGGCGAGTTTGTTTGCTTCTTCTCTCTGCTGGTCCAGTAAGGGTTGTATGCGGTGACGAATGTGGGAATAGCTGTTTAAACGGATGCCGCCGACGCGGGCAGATGTTTTGCTTGCCTTGGGATATGCTGCGCGGTAGGCTTTGGTAGCATCTCCGTGGCGGAGCATACAGCGGATAAAGACCTCGTGCTGAGGCTTCCAATAGGGTTGTTTCATGGTGTTGACGGTTTAACGTCTATAGCAAATTTACGAATAATATGCTATGTTTGGTGTGTTGTTAGAGTGTAAAACCGCAGCAAAATTGAAAGAGAATAATGAAGTATCGACTATTAATTTTTTCGCTTGGCCTTTTTGCTCTGGCGAGTTGTCAAGTTGACGCGCCCAAGTATAATTTGGGCAAGGGCTTTTATGTTACCTATGTTGATCTTGCGAGGCTACGGGGTGTTTACTATCAAAAACAAAACGTAAATGGCAATGTCAGTGTTAAATCCGTAACATTCAATGATAGTTTGATTTTGGTAACCGGTTATCGATTTACCCGAAATGGTAACCCAGACACTTCTGTTCAGGTTTATTATGGTATCGTCAAGGACATTTATAGACAGCATCCTGATCAAACCTACAGTGATGGCTATCTTGATATCAACGAATTACAATTTAGAGAGTTGTCATCAAGACTGAGGAAATCCAGTTCAAAGGAATGGACTGAATGGTAATACGGATCTGCGCGGCACAGGATAATGCCGCTAAACCTTTAGTTGGTAGTTGGTCGAAACAGAATATTAATTAAAAATATATTTTGTACATTAATGACTGTTATGCGCGAAACACCCAGTTTACAATCGGTCTATGCATCGGTATTTGAGCCTGCTCTGCTACAGGAAATAGAGGATAAGTCTATGCTGATTACGGCCGCTGCCGGGCAGGAGATGATAAAGATGGGACAAAACATCCGGGTCGTTCCGCTGATGCTTAGCGGCACCTTAAAAGTCAGCCGGGTAAATGACGAGGGACAGGAATTGTTGTTGTACTATGTAAGGGGAGGACAGGGTTGTGCCATGACGTTTTCGTGCGGTATGATGTCGCAGTCGAGCCTGGTAAAGGGCGCTGTTGAAGAGGACCTGAGCATGCTGGTAGTGCCCGTGCCCATTATGGAAGAGTGGATGCTCAAATATCCCCTGTGGAAGAAATTTGTGATGTCTACCATCGTGAGCGAATTTGTAGATGTGATAAAAAGCATGGATGAGGTGACGTTCAAAAAAATGGACGACCGACTTGTTAATTATCTTAAAGGGAAATCGTTGATATCCGGATCTTCCCTGATCAATATAACCCACCAGCAAATAGCTGACGAACTGGGGACTAATCGTGTAGTGGTATCCCGCCTGCTGAAGAAACTCGAAACAGATAAAAAACTCCTGCTGTACCGCAACCAGATAAAGCTGCTGAAGGATATGTAACTTTTGTTACAGAGAAAAGTAACAATGTTACCGTTTTTGCCCTTCCGGTCATCGCATCTTTGTCTTGTCAAAAGGCAGTAAGCTTTATGACCGGGGACGCCGAAAACCGCGCAGAGTAGGCATAAAACCAAAATATCAGTGTTATGCCAAAGTATGTGATCGAACGCGAGATCCCCGGAGCTGGACAATTCACACCCCAAAAGCTGAAAGAAATATCGCAGGTGTCCAACAACGTATTAGTTACCCTCGGGTCTGAAATACAGTGGGTACACAGCTATGTTACAGGCAACAAAGTGTACTGCATCTACAACGCAGCCAACGAGGAGATAGTGCGCAAGCATGCCAGCCAGAGTGGTTTTCCAGCCGACGTGATCAATAGGGTTTCCGCGGTGATTGATACGGTGACTGCTGAATAAAGAAGTTCAAATTCAATGTTATAAAGCCGCTTTATGAGCGGTTTTTTATTGCCATGTCTCATCCAGGTGTTTAGCCCAAAGCTTCTTTGCATACTCCCTGAACTCTTTGGGGCCGTTGAGAAAGGCGGTGTCAAACGTATATTCTCCACCTTCGTACCTATCTTTTGACATTGGCACCCGGTTGCGGCCCCTGAGCGCATACTTCTTTTTCTCCTGGTACATAACGATCTTCATTTCCGCCGGACTTACATCTCCACTGCATGCCAATTTATACATCACCCAAACCTCTGCGATACCGTTGTGATCCAAGTCTGTTATCTGAAAAGCATCTTCAAAGAATTTTGCCCTTAGATCAAGCGGGCAATCTTTTACGAAGTCGTATACCTTCCATATCTGTTGTACCGACCCGTTTTTCAAAAGATAGCTCCCCGCTTCCAGTGTTGCGTCCCGATTATCGCCGTAGGCTAGCTTATGTTTGAATTCACCGGTTTCGCTAATGAATGTAATATTGTCGCCCAACCGGTCTCGCCAGCGAAACGCCGCTTTTGCTTGTCCGTGATAGCTTATTCCCTTTGGAAGATCTTTCACATTTATTTTTGAAGGGTTTAAGTTGCTCTGAGCACACGAGAAGAAGCTCATAAACTCCGGCACGAGGACAAGCACGAGATATACTGAGATATTAAAGATCGATTTCGTTTTCATCTCTAAAAATCCGAAAAAATATTGGCACCGACACTGCTTGATTTCTTTGAGAATGTCAAAGCTTCGAATTTCGAAAGCCCTTATCTATATTCACGGCAATAACCCGGCTATATGACCAAATCCCGACTCGAAGCTTTCAGCGATGGTGTTATCGCGATCATCATCACCATCATGGTGCTGGAGCTGAAGATACCGCACGAAGCAACACTACAGGCATTGTCTGAACTGTGGCCCATTTTCCTGAGCTACCTGCTCAGCTTTATTTTCGTGGCTATCTATTGGGGCAATCATCATCACCTGCTGCACACAGTGCATCACGTCACCAGTGGTATCATCTGGTCGAATATGGGGTTGCTATTCATGTTGTCGCTTATTCCTTTTACGACCGGCTGGATGGGCGAAAATCATTTTGCCAATACTACGATAGCAGTTTATAGTTTCAACTTGCTGCTTGCCGCCATTGCTTTCTACATTCTGCAGAAAACTATTATGGCACAGGTATCTAACCACAGCAAATTGGTAGTAGCACTGAAAAAACAGGAGGCAAAGGGTTTTGTATCTGTTGTATTGTACATTATCGCCGTTGTGGGTGGTTTATACTATCCTTTTATATCCGGCGTGGCTATCGGCATCACCACGATCCTATGGCTGATACCTGACAAGAGAATAGAGGCAGCGCTGAGTGAAGAGCGTGCTACGCACCAATAAAGACCATTAATATCAGTAATACTCTATTTCCCGCGTAAAGATGACGGCGGAGCCGCGCGTTTTCTTAATGACGTTTCCCTTTTTGTCGTAGTCTTCTTGCTCTGTTTCATCATCTATCGAACTGGTGCGTGATATTTCCCTTGTTTCGGAGCCGTTGTCTTCCTTATACAAATGGTAAGAAGTATATGCTACCTTTTTATTGAGGCTGTCATAGCTATATTCAATGACTGAACCAATACGCATTCCAGAATGTTCAGTGGAAGGGCTATAACCTTCAACATACTCCTTCTGTTCCTTCAGGTTGTTGTGATAATCGTAACTATAAAGTATTTTGATAGTAAACTGCTTCTCATCACCATACCAGTGTTTTATTTTGTAAGCCAATCCTTCAAATACCGCCTCCTCTATCTTGTTGCCTCTGTCGTCATATTTATAGTCGGTAATTTTAACTGACGTGTCCGGGTAGTCGGGAGACAAACGGACCTCCTGCTTCATTTCCTGCGTAGTATTGCCTTTAGTATCGTATCGGTAGCTGGTTATTTCCATCATCGTGTCCAGGTGTTCGTTGCCTGTAACCGACCGTTGAAATTCGTTTATCTCAATTGTATCCAGTTTTTCTGGTTCAAGGTAAATCGTAAATTTTTTCACAGCCCTTTCTGACACCCTGCCTTGAGCATCATATTTGTAATTGGTCATACTAGCAATTGTATCTCGATCATCATTACCAACTGACCTATAATACTCTCTCATTTTGACCGTCTCAGGGTCTTCTGGGTGTAGGTAAATCGTAAACCCCTTTGATATCATTTCCGACACCCGGCCTAAGTGATCATACTGGTAATTAGACAAAGAAATTCGAGAAGACTGTGGTCCCGTGAACCAATTTGACATCATGCCCCCATACCAGTCTATAAGGCGATGACAATTGTCGTCGATTGTGGAAACATACTGTTCTTGAATCATTTTTCCCGACAAGTCAAACTTGTAGGCAAAACCGTTGCATTTTATGTTGTCATTGCTGTAAAGACCTGTTTCGACAATATGTCCTCGTTCGTCGTACTTTGCACGCTCTTCTCCCATCAGCACATTGCTCTCGTTGTAAATGCCGTTTATCGCAAATCTTTTTACAGTATCTAGCGTCAGTACTTCTTTTACAACGTAGTCAGACACATTCATCGTAGCCGTTATTTTCTTCACATTTCCCTTTAAAGTATCTCCGCCAAATACCAGCTGTCCATACGAACGTATGTTAACGCACAGCAACAGGATAAAGGCTAGCAACCTGGAGCTTGAGCCGATGTAAATCTTTTTTGAAAGGTATGATAAAATGTAAACCTTGCTCATGATCATGCGCTTGTTTACGGCATGCTTAAAGATAGCTGAAAAAGAATCAGGATGCTCCTTTCGTAGCATCCTGAAATAGATAGCTGGTAATATCCGCCTTAATTCTTCAGGCGGTCCAACAATGCGTCCAGGTTTTCCAGAGCAGAGGTCAGACCTTCTTTCATACCCATGTTAATAACAGTTTCAAGATCGGCCAGGGAGTTGTAGGTGACAATGGTTTCTACAAGTGTATTCTCCCCAAGGTCTTTGAAACGGGCATCCCATGGAGCGCGTGGCAGCGTCGGATTTACTTCGCCATTCTCATCGCAGAAAGCGTCGAGGGCTTTATAGCTTTCCCTTGCGTTGACCTTAGTATAATCCATGCGTCCCCAGTATTGTTTTCCTTCGGGATCGATCATACAATACAGCCAGTAACCACCCTCACGGAAATCCATTGATTTGGTTTTTGTTGTGAAGGGGTGGGGCGCCCACCACTGGTCCAGCAGTTCGCTTTTGGTGTATGCATCCCACACCAGCTGGCGGCCGGCAGCAAATTCGCGTTTAACGGTAATGGTGTTTTTTTCTTTGTCGACGATGAAGTCGAATTGCAGTGTTGTTTTCATTGTTTTTGCTGTTTTTTGATTGTTGCTAATAAGTTGTCTAGTTGACTGAAACGCGTTTCCCAGATCTTGCGAAATTGTTCCAGCCATTTGTCGATCTGTTTCATTTTCTCGATCTCAAGGGTGTAATAAATTTCCCTGCCTTGCTGTTCCTGTTTCACCAGCTCACATTCGGTAAGTATGCGCAGGTGTTTTGAAACTGCCTGGCGGGTGATGTCAAAATGTTCGGCGATCGCGTTCGGTGTCATCGCCTGCAGTGCGATGAGTGTGATGATCGCTCTCCGGGTTGGGTCAGCTATGGCTTGAAAAACGTCTCGTCTCATTTGAAGCTAAATTATGAAACCTTTCGATTGCAAATATATGCGCAACTATTTGGTTGCGCAAAATATTTTTTACGTTACTGGTACGTTTTCAGTGTAAATCTGTGATTATGAGCAGGAAAAAAAATTCCAGGGCCTGGTTATGATCCTGTCAAGATCCTGTTCGGAGTATAGCCCAAACGCTTTTTGAACTCAGTTGAGAAACTGCCTACGTTGTGGTAGCCAATGAAGTAGGCGACCTCTGTAATATTCATTTCCTTTTTCTCCAGCAACGCTTTTGCTTTTTGCATCCTTAGCTGGAGAATGTAGCCGAAAACAGTGTTCTGGAAAAAGTGCTTAAAGCCTTTCTTCAGTTTGTATTCGTTCAATGCAAAACGTTGCGTGAGCTCTTTCAATGAAAGTTCGTCGAGATAGTGTTGATCGATGTAGTTCCTTACAGCATATAGCTTCTCCCTGTCGCCGATGCTCCATTCATCTTTTGCCGTTTGCACGGCATTAAGGTGCTCTATCTGCAGCGCAAACAGTTCCATCATCTTGCTTTCAATGAAGAGGTAGCGTGTAAGCCCCTGGAAGCTGCAGTTAGTAATGGTGTGTATCACCTCGGCAATTCGCGGCGACCAATCGAGATTGCCCGGATGTGCAAGAAAGTTCTGTTTGCGTTCAATGCTCTCCGCAATACCATCCAGTTGTTTTGAAGCTGCCGATTGCAATACAGACTTAAGATAACCGAGATTATAAGTGATAGTAAGTGCTGAGAACCCGCCGGGTTGTATGATATGGTTTCCAGCGAAACTAGTGTTGTATTGAATGCTATGGTTTTGCCTGCCGAATGTGACTGGGTTCTTAAACGACGAGAAGCGGGATTCCACATTTCCTTTCAGAATAAACACAGACTCTGCAGATTCTGATACATCAGGGTCTTTTAGCTGAAGCAGCCTTTGGGGATCTATCGTAAATCGGGTGAGCGTCAACTCGGGCGTGGCGATGACATGGGAGCTGCCGGCTGCAAGACCAGGTTCGCTGAATTGCATCACGGCTTCAGTATACCGCTCCCCTGAATGGATAACTGTATGCTCGTCGTGCGAAAAGACATCAGACCAATGGGCGCTTTCAATTTTATCCATTTTGCCTAAATCAAAATCCGTTTATCCTAAGTGATAGCGGGTGAGGTGATCGAATTTTGCGCAAAAATAATATTTAATCATTATGGATGCGAAAACAATGCCGCTAAAGAGCAGCAAATGGCTGAAAGTCTTATCAGTCTTATTTTACCCAACAGGTGTGGTAACGGTATGGAAAGGGAACAGGAAGTTCTGGCTGAAACTTTTGTACACTGTTATTGGTTTGCCTGTGTTCCTTGTCTTGTTCAGCTATTTCTCTATTGTCGTCTTCGGGGCATTTCTGCCACCGCTGGACCGCACCGTCGGCAACAGGACCGACAAGACTATAGTAAATGGCGAGGGTAATTACTCGGCTACCTTTGTGAAATCTGGTGCAGAGACCGGCGGTGCCTATGAACTCGTACAGGTTGAACTGGAGCCTTATGGAGGTAATGACTGGCATTACCACAAAACATTTGTAGAGGAGTTTACGGTGCTGGAAGGACAAGTGAAGATCGGCCACAACGGTAGTGAAGTGTTGCTGAACAAAGGCGAGACCACTAGAGCCGACAAAGAGGATATGCATTTCTTCAAAAATGCTACCGGAGAAAGAGCACAGTTGCTGGTGAAGATCACACCTGCTGCCGGACTGGAAAAAACATTGCGTGTAGCGTACGGATTGATCAATGATGGTCTGTTGAAGAATGAAATGACTAAGAACCCCTGGCACATGGCATTGCTGCTAGGGTATAGCGAGTCTTACCTTCCCTTCATGCCGGCGATGATACAGGAACCGCTGATCAATGCGCTGGCGAAGATCGCGCAGTGGAGGGGAGAGGATAAAAGCTTGTACAAGTACTTTAAGTGATCTGATCGCAATGTGCGAATAATAAAGCCGCTCAATGAGCGGCTTATAGTTGTGAAAATTTGGGCTGAAATATGTTATGCAAATTCGGCAGTCGCAGTTGGTTGCTGTGCACCAGTTTTTACCAACATAGGGCAATACAGTTTCACCTGCAGTTCAGCCAGGTTCTCGGCATGGGTTATCAGGCAACGTGTCTGGTCGGTCGAGAGACTGGTAAGATTGGTAGCAACGCTAGAAGCTATGGCAGTGTCTTTCTCATTCAGGTTACGGGCGTAGATAGCAGTATAGCCGACACGCTGTTTTAGGTGATCCGTGATCTCATTACGGTATTTATCGGGCGAGTCGATCCATGCCTGCTGAAAACCGTGCAGGTTGATCACTTCAGGCAAAATAGTTCCCTCGACCATGTTGCTTACAAACCCGCTGATGCAGCGGTCGAGGCTCCAGCCAAGAGAGAAATAGGAGATAGGCCTCGCACCGTTTTGGATGTTGTGATACAGGTTGGTTTGCATTTGCGAAGCTTTGATGCGGTACATGAACAGGTCAACGGTACGTATCAGCAAGGCTATTGTGTTGGGATATTTTTTATCGGCAAAAAATTTACCACCTGCGTCCGAAGTGATAATGATATCGCACTCGTAGCTGCTTTTATCTTGGGTCAGCTTCTGTATACCCTGGTTATCGTATACACCGCCGTCTACCAACACAGGCCGTGCGCGTTTGGCATCCTCAGGGTTTTCAAAGTAGCACTGGTCTATCTGTATGGGGCTAAATGCAAAAGGCACACAGCTGGAGGCCATAACTGCTCTTGCAACCGGGAAATTCTCGTTTTTGAAGCGCACCGGTGTTTCGTATTGCGGCTTTGTGGAATAGCCGGAGTCGGCCATTTTGCGCTGTGAGAACGTGAATGGTCTGCCTGTTTCCAGGTTCGAAGAGCCTATGGCTATTACCGGCTTGTCTTTGCAAAGTTGCGACAGAGTTTTGCCGTTAAAGAAAAACTTATCGTAGGCTTTTTCGATCACTTTGCTTACAGGGTATATCCTGTACTGGTGGCGCATCAAAATGAATACAAGTGCGCCAAGCACCAAAAACAATGCAGGAGCGTAGCTGGTAAAACTCAGCGCTACGGCAGCGCTAAGAAAAGCAATAATCAGTGCGGCGGTACCAATAAATACCTTTGACCGGAAGACGAAGCTGATGACGTTTTTAGTTTCCAGCTTTTTCTTCATTTCAGCATGAAAGCTTTTATAGTCTCCTTCGTGCAGGCACCAGGCTGCGCCCGTAATAGAGCCACCTGAAATAGTAGACATTACATCTACCTTGTCCAGAATGCCCATTTCATCGAGTTTGTTGAGAGTGCCTAGGTGAAAAGCTGAGGCCCGATAGCCACCTCCCGATAATGATAGTCCGATCTTACGTTGATCTTGCATGGCGAATTGTGTTGAAGTGTGAGTAAATATGATAGTTCCCTTATAATTACATGGTGTTCAAATTTAGCGAATGCTATCAGTGTCGTCAAGAGGATAATGGTAAAATAACAAAGCCCGGTATTACCGGGCTTTGCAAAAACTAATAATGGACTTGTTATTTCTTATAGCTGATCCTGTATATCGCATTAGCATGATCGTCTGATACCAGCAGCGATCCGTCTTTTAGCTGCAGCACATCTACAGGTCGTCCCCAGGCAGTACCGGCTTTCATCCACCCTTCTGCGAAAGGTTCATAGCTTTCTACCAGGTTGCCATTGAGTTTTACAAACATCACGCGGTAGCCAATAGGTTCTTTTTTGTTCCACGAGCCGTGTTCTGCAATGAAGATGCTGTTCTTATATTTAGCAGGAAACATCTTCCCTGTATAGAACTTCATGCCTAGTGCAGCAGTATGCGGCGCTAGCTTGGCAACCGGCACAATAAAGTCACTGCAGGGATGCCTGTCGCCATAGGTCTTGTCTTTTACATCGCCCTGGTGACAATATGGATATCCAAAGTGCATGCCCGGTCTTGAAGCCATGTTCAATTCATCACCCGGATTGTTCTCACCCATGTTATCAGCACCGTTGTCGGTAAACCATAGTTCCTTTGAAATGGGGTGCCAATCAAAGCCAACTGTATTGCGTATGCCACTCGCATACACTTCGTATTTAGTGCCATCGGGATTCATGCGTACAATGGACGCGTAACGCGGGTCTTGCTCTGCATTGTCGCACAAGTTGCAAGGCGCGCCTATGGGTACATACAGTTTTCCATCTGGCCCGAAGGCTAAATACTTCCAGCCATGTTGTTTGTCAGAGGGAAATGAGTCGCTTACCAGCACACGTTCGGGCGGAGTTGCCAGGTTGGCCTCGATATTATCCATACGCCAGATCTTATCCAGCTCTGCGATGTATAGTGATCCATTGCGGAAGGCCACACCATTGGGCATGTTCATTCCTTCGGCTATGGTGTAGCGTTGTTCGGCCACACCATCTTTATCGGCATCTACAAGGGCATACACCTTATTGCCCGTACGGTTGCCAACGAATACAGTACCGTTTGTACCTAGCGCCAGCGAGCGTGCATTGTCTACATTATCGGCAAATATATTGGCGACAAATCCAGGCGGCAGTTTGATATCATTGAGGCGGGGATCGTCTACTTTTTCAAGTGTTTTGTTTTGACAGGATGCATTTAGGAAACCCAGGCATAATGCTGCGACGAGAAGCGGCGGGTACTTAAAGTTCATTGTGACGGTTTTAGCAGAAAAAACATCAAAACTGTGCCATAGATATGCAAAGACTACTTGCTAACGGGTAGTTAACTGCTTGCTAAGCAGAGGTTAAACACATCAAAAAATTTTGATGAGTTTAATATGTGTTTAATCTTTGTGTTGTCAGCAGGAAGTAAAACGCTGACCAACAAAAAAGTCTCTCTCTAATCAAGCATAGTGGCTCTCATTTTTGGGAGCCTTTTTTTATTTAGTGCCAGCCTATATCTTCGCCTGTATGCAACCTGTACTTTTTCTCCATGGCGCCATTGGTGCAGCCGATCAACTGCAACCGCTTGCTGATAAACTTTCGGGCTATAACATCATTCCGTTCAACTTTTCGGGGCATGGAGGCAAAGATTTCCCTTCAGGCGAGCTTTCTATCAAACAATTTGCGGAAGAGGTACTGGCGTTTATTGAAGAGCAGAAACTGGAACAGGTAAATATCTTCGGCTATAGCATGGGGGGATATGTAGGCATGTACCTTGCAAAACACCACCCCGACAAAGTAAAGCAGGTGGCAACGCTGGCAACAAAGTTTCATTGGGATGCACCTACGGCGGCTAAAGAGACACAGATGCTGGATGCTGACAAGATAGAAGTTAAGGTGCCGGCTTTCGCTAAATCGCTGCAGGAACGTCACGCCCCCAACGACTGGAAAGTATTGCTACAACGCACCGTGGGCATGCTGCAGGCAATGGGTGCAGATAATCCTCTGAAAGAGGAAGATTATACGGGAATAGCAACACCTTCGCTCATCATGCTGGGCGATAAAGATAAAATGGTGACGCTGGAAGAAACTCTGGCTGTATATAAGGCTCTGCCCAACGCACGCATGGCGATGCTGCCCGCTACACATCACCCAATAGAGCAATCGAACACTGAAGCGCTGGCATTTTTGTTGAACCAGTTTTTTGCCAACTAGTCGGCAAAAAATAGCCCCCGCCTTAGCGGAAGCCGACTCTCTAACCAAAAAGCCTTTTTATAGTACCAACGCCATAATAATGTTGTCGGCATAAGTGCCTTCGCCTGTCTTGATGAAATTCTTTTGACGGCCTTCCTCTACAAAGCCCAGCTTTTTATATAGGCCAATGGCCTCCTTGTTGCCATCTACTATCTGCATCCAGAGCCGTTCCAGGTAAGGGTTGTCCTTAGCCCAGTCGATGCCAGCCTGCAGCAGCATGCTACCTAAACCTTGCGAGTGGCATTGCTTGAGTACACCGATACCAATAAGACCATTGTGGCGAAGGCGTTTGCGCGAACCACCTGTAATGTCAAGGTTTCCGACGATCTTGCCGTCGACCTCGGCGATCAGTAATAATGAGTTGTCTTCTTCAATAAAAGCGTTGATCCATTCCCTGCCTTTCGACATCAGGTGGCTGAACTCGTCTTGTTCCATCACCTGGTATTCACTTTCGCTAAGGTATTTGCGTATACTTTGCATCAGTTCTGATGCATCCTGCAGGGTAGCCTCCCGTATGGTTACCTCTGTTCCGTCTTTCAGCCTGGCTGTGAAAGGTTCGATCTTTAGTGTAGCGAGCATAAGTCCCTCCTGTTGTATAATAAAGTTAGCACAAGTCTATTTAGCTAAGAGTTAAAAAATTACCAAAACCAACACCAGCGCAGATGAGCCGGGAGTTTGCATATTTAAGGTACGCTGGCGGTAACCGTTTCGGGTTCAAGTGTATCCGGCCCGGCTGTAGCCAGCGGCTTTTTATTGTACTTGATGTGTTTCAGGTTGGCAACAATGATAATACTGATAATGACAAGCAGGAACCAGGAGCTGAGTTTGCCAATGTGCACGACATTCCATTGTCTTTTCTGGTTAGGATATTGCCAGGCACCCAGGAAGGTGGAAATATTTTCTGCCAGCCAGATAAAACTGCCGATGAGCAAAAAGGAAAGAATGATGTTCATCTTGTAGGTAACACCACGTGACACGAATGTGACATACGACCTGCGAAAGATGAAGAACAATGAAAGGATAATGATCCAGCGCATATCAGGCAGGTAGTGCAGGGTAAAGAAATTGAAATAAATGGCGGCAGCAAGCGGGAAGGTGATCCACGACGATGGCCAGTCATGGAACCGAAGATCGAACCGGCGCCATGCCTGGCAAATATAACTGGCCACGCTGGCATACATAAAGCCGCTGTAGATCGGCACATTACCGATCTTGGTATAAGCAAACTGGGGGTAGGCCCAAGAGCCTTTACTAACCTTATACAGCTCCAGGAAGAGACCAATGAGGTGAAAAAGCGAGATCACCTTCAACTCATCAACCGTCTCCAGCTTCAGGTAGACCATCAGGAATTGCATGCAGATGCACACGAGCAAAATGAAATCGTAACGATAGAAAAAAGGAACATCCACGTATTTGGTGAACGCCAGCGTTGCGAAAATGGCAACAGGAAAAATACAGCACAACGCCTGCTGATAGCCGAAGGAAAAGAGTTTGAGTAGGAAATGCATATGGATGTGCAACCAAATGCTGTTCCCATTATAAAGAAGGCTAAAGGGTTTAACGCAAGTTTAACGGGCGGCGGCGGATCCACAGTGTATATAAAACCTGTGAAGCTTCGGTCAATTCTATTACCTTTGGCAACAACTTTTTAGTTATTTGTTCATGAAGAAAAACATTGCCCTGCTCGCAGGCGGATACTCCGGAGAATATGTCATATCTATTAAGACGGCCGGAACGATCGAACAGAATCTTGACAAAGAGCTGTATGATGTATATAAAATAATTGTTACAAAAGAGGGCTGGTGGTACGAATCTGAAGAGGGCAAGCGGACAGAAGTTGATAAGAATGATTTTACCCTCACGCTGAGCGGCAATAAGATAAAGTTCGACGCGGTATACATAGCCATTCACGGCACTCCGGGCGAAGACGGCAGACTGCAGGGCTATCTTGACATGCTCCAGGTGCCTTATGCTACCTGCAATTCGATAGTGTCTGCACTCACCTTTAATAAAAGCTACTGCAACAAGGTGGTAAAAGCGCTGAACATCGCCAACATCGCTAACTCCGTACATCTTATCAAGGGCGAACCTTATTCGGTAGGTAATATATTGGAACAGCTGAAGCTGCCTATGTTTGTAAAGCCGAACGAAATGGGGTCGAGCCTGGGCGTAAGCAAAGTAAAGTCAGTTGAAGAGCTGCTGCCCGCTATCGAAAAGGCTTTTAAAGAAGACAACCAGGTGCTGATAGAAGAGTTTATCGAAGGTCGCGAGATCACTATAGGTGTGTATAAAGTAGACGGTCGCCTGCATACGCTGCCGGCAACAGAGATAGTGAGCCAGAATGAGTTCTTCGATTACGAGGCTAAATATACACCGGGTGTTACCAACGAGATAACTCCTGCGCCAATAGATGACAGCATTCGCGAACAGCTGGAAACAAAAGCCTCTTATATCTACAGGCATCTGAACTGCCGTGGTGTTGTGCGTATGGACTTTATCTTGCAGAAGGGCACAAATAAATTATACTTCCTGGAGGTAAACACTACTCCCGGACAGAGCGAGAACAGTATTGTACCCCAGCAGGTACGCGCCTCCGGCCTTACATTGAAAGAATTTTATGGTTCGCTTATAGAGGACTGCATCAAAAACAATACTTTTTAACCGTACAAACTGTATATTCATAACGGTTTATGTTCAAAATAAGCGAAGAAAGGCGGAGATCATTTAGGTTCAACTTGTTGATAGTGGTACTGCTGTGCATTGTTTGTTATGTGCTGTTTTTTGCCAGCCTGGGTTTCATTACCCGTCACGGCCAGGAGATAAAAGTACCCGACGTCACTAGCCGCGATGTCAAAAGCGCAAAGATCATGCTGGAAAAGATGGACTTTGATGTAGACGTTGATTCCGCTTACGATCCGAAGGCTAAGCCTTTCGTGGTGTTGTCGCAAATGCCCGAGGTGAACGCAGTGGTAAAAAAAGGCAGGACCGTGTTTCTTACTATTAACAAAGCAGAGCCGCCACTGACACCAATGCCGAACTTAATGAACCTTTCGTTCCGCAGTGCTTCTATGATATTGAAAAGCCAGAAGCTAATGTTGGGCGACACAAGTTATAAGCCAGATATCGCTAAGGGAGCAGTATTGGAACAGCTATACAAAGGACAACCTATTCGTCCCGGACAAATGGTGCCACAAGGTAGCCGTATCGACCTGGTGATAGGCGATGGTCTGGGCAACACCGAATTCAACGTGCCTGATGTGATAGGTATGCCTTACCAGGAAGCTGCAACGATCCTCGGAGGTACAGGCCTCCATTTTACTACCATATGGGAAGGTGAGATCACCGACTCGGCGGCTGCTACCGTCTACAATCAGTCGCCCAAACCGATGAGCGAGCTGGGAGCACCCAATCGTATCAAAGAGGGTGATATCATTGATATATTCATTAAACAGGAAGCCACTGTCGAAGAGCTTGAGTACAACAGAAATCCGACAGCTGTCGTTGAATAAAAATGAAAAGCTTTTTCGTGAAACCATATAAACTCTTACTGTGCCTGCTGATACTGGCAGGAGGCCAACAGGTTATTGCGCAGGAAATGGTGATGCCTTTAGAGTATAATCCTGCCGTATCTAACAAACCTTCGAATGATTGGGGAGCAGTATTAAAGATCACCGATGACCCAGTGGTGCCTATTTTTCTTGATCTGCCGTTTTTCGAGGATTTTACCGGATATACGCAGGAAGTGGATAAATATAAGTGGCTCGATAAGCAGGTGTATGTAAACAATACCATGTGTGTAGATCCGATAAGCCGCGGGGTTGCAACATTTGACGCGTTAAACCAACATGGTCTGCCTTACAATCCCAACCTGAATATTGCGTTGATCACGGCCGATAGCCTAACGTCCAAGGGATTAAACATGCACGACTTTGCGCCGGAAGACAGTGTATACATGAGCTTTTTCTATCAGCCGCAGGGAAACGGTTTTTCACCAGAAACACAGGATTCGCTAATGCTGTATTTCCTGACTAAAGACACTGTGTGGGTGAAAGTCTGGAGTGTCCCTGGGACTACTATTCAGTCATTCAAACAAGTGATGATCCGTATAAGCGATCCGTCTTTCTTATACCAGGGCTTTCAGTTCCGTTTTGTCAACAAGGCGTCCATCAATGTAAACGACGATGTTTGGAATCTGGACTACATACGCATCCATGCTGGCCGGAATCTATATGACACTGCCGTTAATGACATTGCCTATACTGTGAATCCGACCTATATGCTGGATGATTACACATATATGCCGTACCATCAGTTCCTGGCCAACCCCGGCAGCGAAAGAGCACTACAGCATTTCTCGTATTTCCGCAACAATTACGATGCAACGCAGAACATTACGTATGGGTATTCAGCTGCCGAAGAAAGCGGCACACCATTAACAAGTGGATCAAGCGCCAATACTGCTGCCGGTGCGCGACAAGTTCAACAGGCTAATTTTTCGGTTTATAGCAATACAGTCCCACTGGTTGAAAAATATAAAGCGGTAAACTTCATCAATAAGTTCTACGTCACCTCGCCTGCCGGAGAGTCTAAAGAGAACGATACGATCGTCAGGGAGCAACTGTTTCATAATTACCTGGCCTATGATGATGGAACAGCTGAACAGAGCTACTTCTTGAGTCAGTTCGTGACACTGCCTGGTAAACTGGCAGTTGAGCACCACCTGAACGAACCGGACACTTTATCGGGCGTAGCCATTTATTTCGGCAGACAAGTACCAGGCGGACAAAACAAATACTTCTCTATTGCGGTATACGAGGACATTACCGTTGGTAGTAACAGTGAAAAGATCATTTACCAGGAAGACTTTTTGTTTCCCGGATATCTGAATACGAACAACTTTTACGTATACAAATTTGCCCAAAAGGTGCCGCTGCCTGCAGGTAAATTCTATATCGGAACTATACAGCCGGCACTGGCTAGCAGCGATAGCCTGTACTTTGGTCTGGATGTAAACAGGGTAGGACCTAGCCACGTATTTTATAATCTGCTGGCTAAATGGGAGTCTTCCAATTATCCCGGCGCCGTGATGATCCGCCCAATAGTAGGACCGATCATCCCGAGCGGCGTAGAAGAGGTGAAACCTAAACAGCAGGAGTGGGCAGTATACCCCAATCCTGCAACAGAAACGGTTAGCCTGCAATACAATGGTGCAGCAAAGCTAAATTTCAACATCGTTGATATGCAGGGCAGAACAACTATGCGCGGCAGTACGAAGAGCGATCAACCAATCGATATTTCTGCATTATCACCGGGCGTTTATTACATTCAATTAGTATCGGGCGAAATTTCTTCTGCACCTAAAAAAATTGTCAAATTATAATTCATGAAAGAGATCACAGTCGAAGAACTGAAACAAAGAGTTGATGCTGGCGAAAAACTGAACATTATAGATGTTCGCGAACCGTCTGAATATGCTGAGGATAATATTGGTGCGAAACTGATACCCCTGGGCAATATCATGAGCATGCAGATAGATGAACTAGAAGACCTGAAAAACGAAGAACTTATCGTACACTGTAAAGCGGGTAGCCGTAGCATGCAGGCATGTATGATGCTGGAGCAGTTTGGATTTACCAACTGTGTGAACGTAAAGGGTGGTATCCTGGCATGGCACGAAAAATTCGGTAACGCAAAGATCAACTAATACTCAAAAACCTGTTGGTGAGGTTTTTGTGCATATAAGTCATGCACGAGATAGAACCATATTATAACTGGCGCCATTTATATACAGCGGAGGAGGATGAAAATTCGCCTTTCTATGGTCGTGAGTATAGTGAATTCGAGTTTTCGAATACCGTCTATAATTATTACATCCATCCGCAGTGGGACGAGTTTGGCTCCCGCACGCTGTATATGAAGGTGCTTTTTGTCGACTATGAGCTCAACTATGCCATCATTGAGCTAATAGGAGAGTGGAATGATGCAGTAGAAAATGATATTATGCAGCTGAAGCGTAATATCATAGACCAGATGGTAGCCAAAGGGCTGACCAAATTTATCCTTGTAGCCGAAAACGTACTTAATTTTCATAGCAGCGACACTGACTACTATGAAGAATGGTATGAAGATATCAAAGACGATGGTGGCTGGATAGTGGCCGTCAACATGCCAGAACAAACCCAATACGATTTTCAGCGCTCTCACATAGACAGGTACATCAAGCTGATGGATAACCCCAACTGGCGTACGTTCCAGCCTCAGCACTTCTTCCAGATGGTAGATAATGCCATGCTCCGGTTAGACTAAAGTCTCCCTGTATTTTATTTTCAAGAATGCAATATGTGGATAACAGCTCAATTACAGGCTGGCTATCATTATGTACGGTGAAAAAATACATTGTGTTTTACTTCTCGGGCGATTATCTTTGCGGGGATTTACTCAAACAAGTTTGAATCTAATATGACCTGGAAAAATTATTTCAGCACTTCCATCGGCAAGAAATTACAAATGGGCTTTAGCGGCCTGTTTCTTATCCTCTTCCTTATTGTGCACTGTTATATCAATGCACAGATCTTCTGGAATGACGGTGGAGAAAAGTTCGACGAAGCCGCCCATTTCATGGGAACTAACTTTATTATCCGTACCATCGAGATCGGCCTTGTATTCTTCTTGTTGCTACACATCATTCAAGGATTGATGCTGTGGGCTAAGAACAAATCGCGCCGTACCAGCCGCTATGCGGTGAGTGCAGGAGGTGCAACGAGCAGCTGGTATAGCCGTTCTATGGGCTTGCTAGGTACGCTCATCCTGATATTCCTGGTGATCCACACGTCAAAATTCTGGATACCTAACCGCGTATCTCAAACCGTTGGTAACGGTGAACTTCCTCTTTATGATATGATGAGGGAAGAGTTCCAAAATATAGGAGTGGTAGTGATCTACGTGCTGGGCTGCATATCGCTGGCATGGCACCTGGTACATGGCTTCTACAGCTCTTTCCAAACGCTGGGCCTGACCACAAATAAATACAAAGCTATCATTAAAGGTATTGGTGTGGCATTCTCTATCATAGTGCCGCTGGTATTTGCCTTGATGCCTATTGCCTTCTACCTGCACTGGATTGAATAACTCATTTAAGCACTAACTTTTTTCGATCTCCGAATATGACACTTAATTCGAAAATTCCTAACGGTTCTATCGACTCGAAATGGAAAACATATAAGTCGACCTGTAAGCTGGTGAACCCCGCCAACAAGCGCCAGCTGGAAGTGATCGTTATCGGTACCGGCCTTGCCGGTGCTTCTGCTGCAGCTTCACTTGGTGAGCTGGGCTATAAAGTAAAGACCTTCTGCTTCCAGGATAGTCCGCGCCGTGCGCACTCTATCGCTGCGCAGGGTGGTATCAATGCCGCTAAAAACTACCAGAACGATGGTGACAGCACTTACCGCCTGTTTTACGATACCGTAAAAGGGGGTGACTACCGCGCCCGCGAAGGCAACGTTTATCGCCTGGCTGAGGTTAGTGCCAATATCATCGATCAGTGCGTGGCGCAAGGTGTTCCCTTTGCCCGCGAATATGGCGGACTGCTGAGCAACCGTTCTTTCGGTGGTACGCAGGTACAACGTACATTCTACGCTGCAGGCCAGACAGGTCAGCAGCTGCTGATAGGTGCTTACCAGGCGTTGGAACGCCAGGTGGCACTCGGTAATGTTACCCAATATTCTCGCCACGAGATGCTGGAAGTCGTAATGATAGACGGCAAAGCACGTGGTATTATCGTTCGCAACCTGGTAACAGGTGAGCTGGAACGCCACTTTGGCCATGCTGTACTGCTGTGTAGCGGTGGTTATGGTAATGTGTTCTATCTTTCTACAAACGCGATGGGCAGCAACGTAACAGCTGCATGGAAAGCACATAAGAGCGGTGCTTACTTCGGTAACCCATGCTTTACGCAGATCCACCCGACGTGTATCCCTGTAAGTGGCGACCATCAGTCGAAACTGACGCTGATGTCAGAATCTCTGCGTAACGATGGTCGTATCTGGGTACCTAAAAAACAAGGTGACAACCGCAAAGCCAACGAAATACCAGAAGAAGAACGCGATTACTACCTGGAGCGCAGGTATCCTGCCTTCGGTAACCTGGTACCGCGTGATGTGGCCAGCCGTGCCGCCAAAGAGCGCTGCGATGCTGGTTATGGTGTAGGCGCCTCTAAACAAGCTGTTTACCTGGATTATGCTTCAGCTATCCAGCGTTATGGCAAGATCGAAGCTAACAAGCAAGGTCTTGGCAACGCCGATGCTGATACTATTACCAAACTTGGTAAAGAAGTAGTGAAAGAGAAGTATGGTAACCTGTTCGAGATGTATGAAAAGATCACAGGTGAGAACCCTTACGAAGTGCCAATGCGTATTTACCCGGCTGTGCACTACACGATGGGCGGCCTGTGGGTAGACTACGAACTGATGACTACAGTACCTGGTCTGTATGCACTTGGTGAAGCTAACTTCAGCGATCACGGTGCTAACCGCCTCGGTGCCTCTGCGCTGATGCAAGGTCTGGCTGATGGTTACTTCGTTATACCTTATACACTGGGCAACTACCTGGCCGACGATATCCGCACCAAATCAATACCGACTGATCACCCTGCATTCGTAGAAGCTGAGAAATCTGTAAATGATAGGATACAGCGCCTGATGAACATCAAAGGCACAGAAAGCGTTGAAAGCTTCCACAAACGGCTGGGTAAGATCATGTGGGACAAATGCGGCATGGCGCGTAACGAGCAAGGTCTGAAACAAGCTATTGAAGAGATCAAAGCGTTGCGTAAAGAATTCTGGAGCAACGTACGTATACCGGGCGAGATCAACGAGTTCAACCCTGAACTGGATAAAGCAGGCCGAGTAGCTGATTTCCTGGAACTGGGCGAGCTGATGTGTATGGACGCCCTGCACCGTAGCGAAAGCTGTGGCGGTCACTTCCGTGAAGAGTCTCAGACAGAAGACGGTGAAGCAATGCGTAACGACGAGAAGTTCACTTACGTAGCTGCATGGGAATACAAAGCAGACAGCCAGTTTGAACTGCATAAAGAAGACCTGAACTATGAAATAGTTCACCCAACTCAACGTTCTTATAAATAATCAATCAGAAATTAGAATTCCTTTATGGAACACTACCATATGAATCTCACCTTAAAGGTGTGGAAGCAAAAAAACAACAAGGACAAAGGACGTTTTGAAACCTACCAGGTAAAAAACATTTCTTCTGAAATGTCTTTCCTGGAGATGTTCGACGTGCTGAACGAGCAGCTGATAGCTGAAAATAAGGAGCCGATCGCTTTTGATCACGATTGCCGTGAAGGTATCTGCGGTATGTGCAGCATGTACATCAACGGTCGTGCACATGGCCCATGGCACCATACCACAACTTGCCAGTTGCACATGCGCGAGTACAAAGATGGTGATACCATCGTTGTTGAGCCATGGAGAGCTAATGCCTTCCCGGTTATCAAAGACCTGGTGGTAGATCGTCAGTCGTTCGATCGCATCATACAAGCTGGTGGTTACATTTCTGTAAACACAGGTAATGCTGTTGACGCAAACGCTCTTCCAATCGATAAGCACGTGGCTGATGAGGCCTTTGCTTCTGCGGCTTGTATCGGTTGTGGTGCCTGCGTTGCGGCTTGTCCTAACGCATCAGCTATGCTGTTCGTTTCTGCCAAAGTATCTCACCTGAATATGCTGCCACAGGGCGAACCTGAAAGCCAGATCCGTGCGGTGAACATGATACAGCAGATGGATAAAGAAGGTTTTGGCAGCTGTACCAACATTGGTGCTTGTGAAGCTGAATGTCCTAAAGGCATTTCGCTTGAAAATATCGCCCGCCTCAACAGGGAATATATGGGTGCTGTATTCGCCGGTGGATCGCAAAACGCTGTATAATTGAAACTTAATATTTTTACAGGCTGCCGAAAGGCAGCCTTTTCTTATTTTGGCCTTATGTATAAAAAACTCGTTCTCCTTTGTCTTTTGTTCTCATGGATATCAGTAAGCGCGCAGACTGATAGCAGTCGGCTACGTATCAGCTTGCTGACCTGCGGAACAGGTCCTGAAGTATGGGAAACATTTGGACACACAGCGTTAAGAGTTACAGACAGCAGCGTGGGAACAGACATGGTGTACAACTATGGTACGTTCGCGTTTGATGATGACTTTGCTTTGCAATTCATGAGAGGCAAGTTGCTGTATTATTTGTCATTCTATCCTTACGAGGCGTTTCTGCACGAGTATGCCAGTGCGCAGAGAAGCGTTGAAGAGCAGGTGCTACTATTGAATGGCCGACAGAAGCAACAACTGTATGAATTTCTACAACACAACGCGCAATCCGAAAACAGGAGCTACAAATACGATTTCTTTTACGACAACTGCGCAACGCGTATACGCGATGCATTTCCGCGCACGTTGGGTAAAGGATTTGAGTTTGGTAAAACGGCGGCAGCTACCAACAGGCTGACCTTCCGCAACATCATCAACCAATACTACTACTATAAGCATTGGGAGCGTTTCGGTATCAATATTTTATTGGGCAGCAAGATCGATAAAGTGATGACGAATGAAGACATCATGTTCCTGCCGGATTTTTTGAGCGATGGAATTGTAGGTGCACGTTTGAATGGGGAAAGAATATCCACAGACAGGGAGCTGATCATTCCAGGGTCGGTAAAACAACCTACGGGTGTAAACTGGCCGATGGTAACTTTTCTAATTATTGGCGTGATAACCATCCTTGGACTTACCGTAAAAAGCCTGAAACCGCTTGGAAATGTCATGAGCTTTTTGTTGTTGTTCATCACAGGGCTTTTGGGTGTATTAATGATGGTAATGTGGTTGGGAACTGATCACCAGGGATGCAGCAACAACACGAACCTACTATGGGCGCTGCCAACAAATCTGATACTCGCTTTTGCAACCAAACGTAATAAAGGTAAGTACGCGATCATCGCCATTGTATTGATGGTGCTTGCACTGCTGCTACATTTACTGCGTGTACAGGAATTGCCACTGCTTCAGTTATGGCCTCTGTTGCTGACACTTATGTTTATCTATGGCACGATTTATAGACGGAATAAGTTGAAATCCTCGTGATGGAACAGAAACTGCGTATCACCGCCCAAAATTTCCCTCAGCTATCCTATCTAAAGACCGGAAGCGGTCCCGTAGTGATACTGTTGCATGGATTTCCGGAGAGTGGTGATCTGTGGCGCGACGTGTGGCCATCCTTGTCCAATCAATTTACTGTTATTGTACCCGATCTGCCCGGCAGCGGCGAAAGCAGCTTTCAAGGGGAGACCGTATCAATTGAGCAGCTAGCAGGGAGTGTAAAACTGATAGCTGATAATGAAGGCGTTCGCGAGGCCATCATTGCCGGTCATTCAATGGGAGGTTATGTGGCTCTGGCTTTTGCCGAGCTCTATGGACACATGTTGCGTGGCCTGGCGCTGGTGCACTCAACTGCAGCCGCAGACACTGACGAAAAGAAGGACACTCGTAAGAAGTCTATCGAACTAATTAATAAGGGTGGTAAAGAGGCGTTTATCCGCCAAATGATACCCGCCTTATTTTCAACAGCATTTAAAGATAATAAAGAGGCGCTGGACAGGGAAATAGTGAAGGGATTGAAGCTGGAAGCTAAAAGCATGGTGGCTTTTTACAATGCCATGATAAACAGACCTGAAAGAATCGCTACTTTGAATGGTGCTGCGTACCCGGTGCAGTGGATTTTTGGAAAAGAAGATTCTGTGATACCACCCTCGAAGGTGATGCAACAAAGTACGCTGGCCGACGTTAATTTTATATCGATATACCCCGGCAGCGCTCACATGAGCATGTTAGAGTGCCCTGAGAAACTTGCCGACGACCTGGCCGAATTTGGACGCTACTGTTATAAGTTAACCCAATAGCAGAACATGAGACCGCAAAGCCTGATATTGTGCATATTGCTGATATTACCGGCAGTTTTCCGGGTTCAGGCTTCTCATATCGTTGGCGGAGAGGTATACTACCGTTGCACCAATGGTGGCACTTACCAGATACAACTTATTATTTACCAGGATTGTTTTGAGGGTGAACAAACTGCCATACGGCAAGACACTCCGGCGTTCATTGGTGTTTTTAACCTCGCAAACGGCACAGGAAGTGTAGGCGAGGTTGATGCTGCGTCCAGTATCGCAGTTCCCGCAAACTTTCAGAATGAATGTGTCAATAATCCACCCACTACCTGCCTGAATAAAGTGACGTTCAATTTTGAAATGACGTTGCAACCTAACGTTCCTTACCGTGTTGTATATATGCGATGCTGCCGCAATGCCAGCATTCAGAATATCAGTCAACCCGGCACAACAGGAGCCACCTACTTTTGCGACATTCCACCGCTAAATGTTGCCGCCTGCAACAGCAGTGCGGTTTTCAAAAATTTCCCACCACAGATCATCTGTGTTAACAATCCATTGCGTTACGACCACTCGGCTACAGATCCGGACGGTGATTCGCTTAGTTATGAGTTTTGCGAGGCCTACCAGGGTGGTGAAGCCAGCATCAATGACCCTAAACCCAAAAATCTGAAACCCAACCTTCCTCCGCCGGTAGTCTATATCAGTCCATATTCTGCCGCCAGGCCAATTCTCGGAAGCCCGGCATTACAGATAAATCCTGTAACAGGCATGATATCCGGCACTCCTAACCTTATGGGCCGCTATGTGGTAGCAGTATGTTGTCATGAATGGCGAAATGGTGTGAAGATCAATACTACCCGGAGAGAGTTCCAGTTTAATGTAACCAATTGCTCAAAAGCAGTAGTTGCCAATATCCCGCAGTTCTCTGATGAATTCAATACTTATATAGTAGAGTGCAATAGTCATACTGTACGATTTATGAACAACAGTACCGGCGGTTTCAGGTACAAATGGGAGTTTGGGGTGCCAGGGGCTACTTCTGATGAATTTGAACCTACGTTCGAATATCCGGATACTGGTACTTATGTTGTAAGGCTTACGGTTAACGAGGGTAGCACGTGCCCGGATACGATCAGCCGGTTCGTGAAGATATATCCCGACTACCGTGCAGATTTTGAAGTTGCAGAGCCATTATGCCCCAACGCCCCCGCCCAGTTTTTCGATCGGTCTTTTGCGACACATCCACCAGTAGTAGGATGGTTCTGGCAATTTGGAAACGGCAACACTTCATCTCTTCAGAATCCAGTGACTGTATATCCGACAGGAGGCAGTTATTCGGTCACCCTGACATCGGAAAGCGTAAAAGGTTGCCGGGATACCGTAACAAAGTCCGTATCGATAGAAGATTTTAAGCCGTTTGCAGGAAATGACACATTTATAGTACGGGGAGAGTTTGTCGATTTTAATGCTACAGGCGGCTCCAGTTATTTATGGACTCCTGCCGATGGTCTGAATTCAGCCACCATTTCAAACCCTCGTGGTTTCTTCCCCGACACCGGTACATTCAGCTATAACGTTCGCATAACCAGCGCAGGCGGCTGCGAAGGCAATGACTCGATCAATGTGAATGTTGTTCCGGAACCCTATTTGTTCGTGCCTTCGGCATTTACACCAAACAAAGATGGATTAAATGATATACTTCGCCCGCTGGGAGCAGGTTACAAGAACATCAGGTTCTTTCGTATCTTTAACAGGTGGGGGCAGTTGGTGTTTGATACCAATCAGTTCGACGACGGCTGGGATGGAACATATAACGGCAACAAGGCCGAAATGGGCGTTTATTTTTGGGTACTGGGCGTAACTGACCGATTTGGACAGGAGCAACAGGTAAAAGGCGATGTTGCCCTTATCAGGTAACAGCAGAAGATTGAATTTGAAACTGAAAACACATTATACCGTTTTTATGACGCATCGGTTCATCATGTCATTGATGAGCTTGGGCTTGTTTTTGCTATTAGGAATTGAAGCCAGGGCCTCGCATATAGTAGGAGGAGAGATCTATTACCGGTGCCTCGGCGGCTCTACCTATAGAATTGAATTAAGCATTTACCAGGATTGCCTTGAGGGGAACGATTCTGCAATAGCGCAGGATGTGCCGGCTTATATTGGCGTCTACAACTTATCTAACGGCGCGGGGTCAACAAAGCCTGTTTCCGCAGCGGCAACCATGAACGTGCCCGCCAATTTTCAAAACGAATGTATCAACAATTCACCGCTCACCTGCCTGAGAAAAGTGACCTTTATTTTTGATGAAGCGCTTCAGCCTAACGTCACCCATAGGATCGTCTACATGCGGTGTTGCCGAAACGAGAGCATACAAAATATCAATAGTCCGGGAGTAACAGGTGCGACGTATTTCGTTGACATCCCACCTATACAGGACAATTTTTGCAACAGTAGTGCACGTTTTAAGAATTTTCCTCCGCAGATCATTTGCGTGAACAACCCCTTGATCTACGACCATTCCGCTACAGATCCTGATGGAGATTCTCTGTCTTATGAACTCTGTGCCGCTTTGCAAGGTGGCCTGGCCGATATAAACAACCCAAGACCAATACAACTGACATCATTATTGCCCGGGCCTGTTGTATATGTTGCTCCTTACTCGGCTGCCAAACCGATGACCGGTAGCCCTCCGTTGCAGATCAACGCTAAGACAGGGCTAATGACCGGAACGCCGAACATTACCGGAAGACATGTGGTGACAGTTTGCTGCCATGAATGGCGAAATGGAGTGAAGATCAATACTGTAAAGCGCGACTTCCAGTTTAACGTTACCAACTGTTCTCGCGCAGTGGTAGCCGATATACCACAGTTTTCAGATGAACCCAATACATACATAGTAAAATGTGACGGCTATAAAGTAAAATTTGTGAACAAAAGCACCGGCGGCTTCCGCTACAAATGGGAGTTTGGAGTGCCGGGAGCCACATCAACAGAGTTTGAACCTGAATTTACTTATCCTGACACAGGAGTGTACATCGTAAAACTTACGGTGAACGAAGGCAGCACTTGTCCCGACACTATCAGCCGTGAAGTAAAGATCTTCCCATATTTCACTACTGACTTTAGTATTTCAGGCCTGCCGTGTCCCAACAGCCCGATGCAGTTCACCGATCTTTCTGTAACCGACTATCCCCCTGTAACAAAATGGGCCTGGAGTTTTGGCGATGGTAGTTTTTCGAGCGAAAAAGATCCTTCGCACCCTTATCCAAGTGGCGGCGATTATAAAGTAAAACTTGTATCAGCCAACGGTAAGGGATGTACAGACACAGCGATCAAAGACATTTTTGTCGAACACTTTCGGCCTTTCGCCGGCAACGACACCGTTATAGTCAGAGGGGAATATGTTGATTTCAATGCAACAGGAGGTATTGAATATCTCTGGATGCCGGCTGACGCGCTCAATTCGGCTACTATTCCTAATCCACGTGGTCATTTTCCAGATACCGGTCGTTTTGATTTCGTCGTGCGTATAAGAAGCGGTGTGGGATGTGAAGGCAATGATTCAATCAACGTATTAGTTGTTGCGCAACCCTATTTATTCCTTCCTAGTGCGTTTTCGCCCAATAGAGACGGATTAAACGATTTCCTAAAGCCTTTGGGTGCCGGTTATCGTGACGTACGTTTCTTCCGCATCTTCAACAGGTGGGGGCAGCTGATGTTTAGCACCAACCGATTTGACGAAGGTTGGGATGGCACCTTTAACGGCTCCGTAGCCGAAATGGGCACCTACTTCTGGGTATTGGGTGTTACCGACAGGTTTGGCCAGGAACAGATGATCAAAGGCGATGTGACACTCATCCGCTAGTAATCTTCGCTCGCAAATTCTAAGGGGCTATCTTTATGCCCGTTATGAGCAAAACTATTTTAGTAACTGGAGCAACATCCGGTTTTGGAAAAGCCATTGCAACACTATTCGCACAGCATGGATATAATGTCTGCATTACAGGGCGTCGCAAGGAGCGGTTGGAACAATTGAAGACTGAACTGGAAAATAATTTCGGTATAGCAGTTACAACGCTGCAGTTTGACATCAGGAACAGGCAGGAAGTAGAAGATGCAATAAGTCTGCTACAACAAAAAATAGATCGCATAGACATACTGGTAAACAACGCCGGGCTTGCCGCCGGGTTGTCGTCTATTGAAGACGGAGATGTGGACGACTGGGAAACCATGATAGATACTAACGTAAAAGGTCTTCTGTATATCACCCGCCAGGTTGCCCCCTTGATGAAAGCACAGGGCTCAGGGCATATTGTAAACATTGGCTCAACGGCAGGCAAACTTGTGTATAAGAATGGTAACGTATATTGCGCAACTAAGTTTGCTGTAGACGCCCTGACACAATCGATGCGCATAGACTTATTGCCTTATGGCATCAAGGTTACTGCCATTAATCCAGGAATGGCAGAAACAGAATTCTCGTTGGTGCGATTCAAAGGAGATGAGCAACGTGCAAAGAGTATTTACAATGACGTGCAACCATTGACTGCTAATGATATTGCCGGTGTGGTTTATTATTGCGCTACTTTACCACCGCATGTCTGCGTCAACGATCTAACACTCACCTGCCTTAACCAAGCCAACGGCATCTACACAGTAAAAGACTCAGAAAAAGCAGCTATTCAAAAATAACCATGTATTCATCGACGACACAAGTGCGCGTACGTTATGGAGAGACCGACCAGATGGGCTACCTCTATTACGGTTATTACGCGCTCTACTACGAAGTAGGTAGGGCAGAAGCGATCAGGCAACTTGGATTTACGTACAAGGAACTAGAGGATATGGGAATCGTAATGCCCGTTGTTGAACTTAATTCACAATATTTCAGGCCGGCGCTGTACGATAACCTCATAACTGTGAAAACGATACTGAAAGCGATGCCTGACGGTCCTAAGATCTGCTTTCACTCTGAACTATATAACGAGCAGGAACAGCTGTTAAACAGGGGAGTTACCACACTGGTATTCTACGATCCAAAAGAAAAGAAAAAGGTGTCAATGCCTGAGGAATTAAAGCACAGGCTAGAACCTTTTTTTACAAAAGACTAATATGGCTAACGTACAGGTAAGCATCATAACGATAGGCGACGAGTTATTGATAGGTCAAACCGTTGATACCAACTCAGTATGGATGGCGCAGCGATTAAATGACTTAGGCATTGAAGTAAAGCGCCGTGTATCTGTAGGCGATATCGCCGCAGATATCAGAACTGCGTTAGATGCAGAAATAGCTGTTTCAGACGTCGTGCTGATAACGGGCGGACTTGGTCCTACGGTCGACGATATAACAAAGCCATTGCTGTGTCAATACTTCGGAGGGAACATGATTGTGAATGAGGAAGTATTGCAACATGTGAAGAAGATATTTGAAGTCCGGAAAAAACCTTTCCTCGAACGCAACCTAAAGCAAGCTGAAGTGCCTGACAGTTGTACTGTTCTATTCAATAAATTAGGTACTGCACCTGGTATGTTGTTCGAAAGAAGCGAAAAGGCTATCATCGCGATGCCCGGTGTTCCTTTCGAAATGATGGGTATTATGGAAGATGAAGTGATCCCGTATTTGCAGCAAAACTTCATCAGCGATGCATTACTACACCGCAGCATTCTTACTGCCGGCGAAGGCGAAAGTTTCATTGCCGAGAAAATAATAGACATTGAAACCGCTTTGCCGTCTCATGTAAAACTAGCCTACCTGCCTAGCGCAGGGGTCGTAAGATTGCGCCTTACAGGCCGCGGCGCAGATAAACAACGGCTGGTGAAAGAGCTGGAGATGTACCAGGACCAGATCGCCAACAGGGTAGAAGAAATTGTTGTTTCACTGCATGACCTGCCGCTGGAACATATACTGGGCCGTACGCTGCTGGAGAACCGGAAAACAATTGGTCTTGCGGAAAGCTGCACAGGTGGATATATAGCCCATCATATCACACAGGTAATGGGCTCTGCAAATTATTTCCAGGGAAGCATTGTCTGTTATCAAAACGAGATCAAGGAAAAACTGCTGGGAGTTAAGAAAGAAACGCTTGAAGAACACGGCGCGGTGAGCGAACATACAGCGATAGAAATGGCGGTTGGTGCACGGAAAAAACTAAAAGCTGATTATGGATTGGGGGTTACTGGTTTGCTCAGCGCGGGCGGCGAAGACGACAGGGTACCGGTGGGCACAGTGTGGATCGCAGTTGCGGATGAGCAGAGAACGGTAGCAAAACAGTTCAGATTTCATTACGACAGGCCACGCAACAAGGACATGGCTACGCAAGTAGGTATGTTGATGGCTTGGAAATTTCTTCAAAAGAAAATATGAGCCTGATATTTCTCACAGGGATGCCCGGCGCGGGTAAAACCTATTGGGGCCGCAGAATTTCCGATGCACAAGGTCTACCGTTTGTGGACATGGACGAGTATATCGAGAATAGAGAAAATAGAACTATAACCGAAATTTTCGAGCTTGAAGGTGAGCGTGGTTTCAGGCAAATTGAGGCCGCTGCATTAAGAGAAATCATTACCGCAACCGGTAACGGCATCATAGCCAGCGGTGGTGGTACCGTAACTCATGACGGAAGCCTGGAAGCCATGCGTGCTGCAGGATGTATTGTTTACCTGAAGGCTGAAATAAAAACGCTTGCCAATCGATTGCAAAATGAGGCTGACAAACGGCCCTTATTAACTCAAACACCCTACTTACTACCTACACTACAGCAAATGCTAAGCGCACGAGAAGGATTTTATGAACAGGCCGACCATATTTTAGAGGTAGAAAGCCTGCAGGATACTACCTTTGCGCAAATCATCGACTCATGTATAAAACAGCGCTCGTAGCAGGCGTATTTTTTGCAGCCCTGGCCGTGGTTCTCGGCGCATTTGGCGCCCACGGATTGAAACCACTCCTTACGCCAGATCAGCTCCAAACTTTCGAAACAGGAGTTAAATACGAATTTTATCATGCGTTGGCGTTGCTTGCCACAGGAATTATATATTCTTCTTTCCCGCAAAAACTGGTAAAAACCGCCTCAACTTGTTTTATAGTAGGCATTTTGCTGTTCAGCGGCTCACTTTACGCCATGACGGCACTTAAACTGCAGGGCGATGTTGGCCTCGGCGGGTTAGGTATCTTAACACCTATTGGCGGACTTTTCTTTATAATTGGCTGGTTATTATTATTACTGGGCATTGTAAGAAAAAAATAATAGATATATTTTTACTCCTGATAACGCATAGAAAGAACGTATGAGGTCGATAGCTCTGATACCCGCGCGATTGAACGCCACCAGGTTCCCTGAAAAATTGCTGATGCCCATCAAAGGTAAAAGCGTAATTAGTCGTACTTACGAATCTGCAGTTAATACCGAACTGTTTGATGAGGTGTATGTTGTGTCGGATAGTGATCGCATCATCGAAGAGATCGATAAAATAGGTGGTAAAACTTATAAGAGCCAAAAAGAATACGAAAGCGGAACAGACCGTATCGCAGAATTGGCTGCAAATATGGATGCCGATGTTTTTGTAAACATTCAGGGTGATGAACCATTCGTTCAAAAATCCCCTTTGCAAAAACTCCTTCAGGTATTTGAAGGCGACTACGGCAAATCGACCCAGGTAGCATCGCTGGTGCAGCGCCTTAAAGATCCTGAGCTGATTGCAGATCCAAACTTCGTAAAAGTGGTGCTGGATATGCGTATGAACGCAATGTATTTTTCGCGCAGCCCTATACCTTACTGGCGCAACAAGAACTTCCCTATTTCTTATTACGAGCACATAGGTGTGTATGCTTTCAGAAAAAAAGCGCTGATGGATTTCGTGGAGTGGCCAATGACCCCGCTGGAAATTGCGGAAAAAATAGAGTGCCTGCGTTTCCTCGAGAATGGTGTGCCTATCCGCATGGTGCTGACCCAGTATATGGGTGTTGAAATAGATATGCCCGAAGATATAGCCCGTGCAGAAGCGTACCTTGAACAAATGGCGCTTCAATAGCTTTGGCGTACATTTGTCCCGCAAGAAACAAGTTTGTCTTTTAATTAGCTCGTTATGAAGTTTCGCAACTTTAAGATGGTAGATTATGTGGTGTATGGAAGGGGATGTTTTGATCAGCTGGATGAGATATTGGCGCCACGCCGTAAGAATGGCCAGCCAATGGTATTCCTGCTCGACCATTATTTCGCCAACGACCATGCCTTGAGGACACGCATCCCGCTTCGTGATAATGATGTGCTGATAGATGCGGACGTAACTACCGAACCTAAGACCTCTTATGTTGACGAACTGGCACAACGTTTAAAAGATACTTATGGCACTGTTTCAGGTATCATTGGTATTGGCGGCGGTTCTACAATAGACCTTGCCAAGGCGGTATCGATCATGATGACCAACCCCGGTAAAGCACAAGACTACCAGGGATGGGACCTCGTTAAAAATCCTGCTGTATATAAAGTTGGTGTCCCCACGTTGTCTGGTACTGGAGCTGAAGTATCGCGCACCTGCGTACTGACCGGCCCCACCAAAAAGCTGGGCATGAACTCTGACTTTACTCCATTCGACCAAATTGTACTAGATCCGGAACTGATAAAAGGCGCCCCTAAAAACCAGCGTTTTTACACAGGTATGGATTGCTATATCCACTGTATTGAATCACTGCAGGGCACTTATATCAATGCATTTAGCCGCGCTTATGGCGAGAAAGCATTGGAGCTGTGCCAGGACGTATTCCTAACAACCGACTGGACAGATGAAAGTGATGAAAAGCTGATGATGGCTTCTTATGCCGGCGGCATGAGTATCGCTTACTCACAGGTTGGTGTGGCACATGCTGTAAGTTACGGCCTGAGCTACCTGTTGGGCACCAAACACGGCATCGGGAACTGTATCGTCTTCAATCATCTCGAAGAGTTTTATCCTGAAGGTGTGCGCGAATTTCACGAAATGGTGCGCCTGAATAATATCGATATTCCTGTAGGTGTGACCAAGGGTCTCACCGACGAACAGTTCGATACGATGATCAACGTATCGTTGGGTATGGCGCCGTTGTGGGAAAACGCCTTGGGTAAAGACTGGCAACAGCAAATGACCCGCGAACGCCTGCGTGCTCTATACGAAAAGCTATAATTATTTCTATTGCGGCCTTATAAATTAACCAGCATCCTCTTTGTTATCGCGCTTGTATTGCTCGATATAGCATACCTGGGCGGGATAGTGGAATGGTGGCTGCTGCTGCTGCCGTTTGTGGCATATATCAGTCTGCTGGCACTGGGAGCTATTTTTATTGAGTGGAATTTCTACCTGAGATCGTTCAATAAAGGCAAAAAAGAAAAGCAGATAGCACTGACATTCGACGACGGTCCCGCAGAGATAACGCCAGCCATTCTCGATGTGCTAAAAGAACAAAACGTACAGGCGGCTTTTTTTACGATTGGTAAAAACGCAGCTAAATACCCTGAGCTGGTACAACGTTGGCATGAAGAGGGTCATGTGGTAGGCAACCATAGCTACCACCATGGGTTCAATTTCGATTGGCAATCGAGAAGAAAAATGGTTGCTGAAATTGAACAGACCAACCACGTTATTTTAACAACAATTGGCGTTACACCGCTACTTTTCCGACCTCCTTATGGCGTCACCAACCCCAACCTGGCTCGTGCTGTTAGCCAGACAGGTATGTATTCTATAGGGTGGAGTGTACGCTCCCTAGACACCCGCGCAAAAGAGCCTTCAAAGCTTTTAAACAAGCTGCTTAACGAGATCAAAAGTGGCGACATCATCCTTTTGCATGATTCAATGGCTATTACGCGTGAAATTTTAACGGATTTCATTGTTCAGGCTCGCAAAAAGGGCTTTACCTTTGCGCGCGTAGACCAACTTCTCGATATAGATGCGTATGCTTAAGGTTGCCGGATCAATTGCCTTATTATTCTGCTCGTTCCTGGTGTTTGCACAGCCTAAGGGTTACCAGCCAGTAAAAGATATACGTGCCTTTCAACAGTCTTTAACCAGCGTCAATGCATCACGCCAAACTATCTCCAGCGATTTTACCCAGGTAAAGAATTTATCGATGCTGGCAGAGAAGATCAAATCGAAAGGAAAGTTCTATTTCAAGAAAGAAGATAAAGTCCGCATCGAGTACACGCAGCCTTTTTCATACTTGTTGGTGATGAACGGCGGCCAACTGATGGTGAAAGACGAACAAAAGACTAGTAAGATCAACACAAAAAACAGTAAGACGATGCAATCGGTCAACCGCATTATGGTAGACTGTATGCGTGGGACAGTGTTTCAAAATGCCGATTTCAAAACTGCTGCGTACGAGAGCGGTAGCACCTACCTTTTGTCACTCACGCCTGCCAATGCTGCCATGAAGAAAATGTTCAGCCAGATTGACGTATACCTGAGCCGGAAAAATTTTGATGTGGACCGCCTAACCATGACCGAAACCGGTGGTGACTTTACCGACATGAACTTTACCAATACACAACACAATGTAGCACTGAATGAAGCGTTGTTTAAGGTTAAGTAGCATTTTCATCCTCTTTTTAGCTTCGTGCAGTTCCCCTTACAAGAAGCTGCAAACAGTTCCGGCACCCCAGGGTTCGGCATTGGCCTTTAAGCCGGTTTTCGATAAAGTACTATACCGTGGCACAGTAAATGGCGGATTCCTGTTCAAAAAATTCCACCTCAGTGGCCTGTTGTTTTTCAAAACCTTAGAAAATGGCACGGTACGTGCTATATACCAGAATGAAATGGGCTTTACCTTTTTCGATCTTGAATGGGATCACAATGATTCCTTCAAAGTAAACCAGGTAATGCCGCGGCTGGATAGACCGGCAGTTATCAAAACGTTGAGAAAGGATATAGAGCTGCTTTTGATGAAAGGACTAAAAAAAGAATCAGAAGTTGTGTTTAGAGATAGGGGTAAACTGATTTTCAGACGTCTTGATATTAGTGGAGGCTACGCATACTATGTTGAAGATAGCGGACGTTTAGTTAGGATAGAGAACGCTGGAGAGAAAAGCAAAGTAGTTACAATGAATATCGAAGGTAAAGATCAACCTTCTGGTATGCCAAAACAGGTTTTTATTGATCATCATAAAGCAAACTTCACAATACAACTGACAAAACTGGATTCTTATGCTGATGAATGATTTCTACCGCATCGAATACCTACAGAGAGACCCTAACAGCATCTCATGTAAAATTGCCTTCAATAAGCAACACGACATTTTCAAAGGCCACTTTCCCGGTCAACCGGTAGTACCGGGTGTATGCATGATGGAAATGGTGAAAGAACTGCTGGAGCAGCAAACAGACCAAAACCTCTGGCTGCGCGATGCGGGACAAGTAAAGTTTCTGCAACTGATAACACCTGATGTACAACCAACCATCAACATCAGCTGGCAACAGGAAAAGAAGGGATACACTGTAACCGCTTCTTTTAAGAATGAAACCAACGACCTCTTTAAACTTACCGGCAGCTTCGAACCTGCCAATGCATAAACGAAAAAAGCCTCTCTCTACAAGAGGCTTTTTTTATTAGATACCTGTGCGAAGGTCATTTCGTTCGCACCAAATGGTCGCCCGCCAATATATACTTACCGGGGCGCGGAAAACTGTCGCAAGTATTTTTAGTTATGTTCAGTTTTGCTTTTTTGTTATTCATTTCAATACTACACGTCTCTTCGTGCGATTCTCTGGTTTCTGTTCCTGCACCGCTGCTATAAATATTGCTGTACGTCTCAAGATCAAAATAACACGTCTGCGTTTTTAGGTCCCAAATTTGAGCACCTCCTTCCTGTGTCCAAACCCTGTTCCCTTTAAATGAGTAGCTCCAATCTACTTGTAGCAACTTCTTACCAGAAATGTTTAACCATTGAAGATTCACATGGAAGGGATCGCTAAACTCGCGGTCTATATAGCCGAACCTTTCGCCATCGAATAACGGCCAGGTTATCCAGTTGCTGGTGTCAGGCCAGGTTCCCTTATTAGATTTATCGTAGTACGCTATATACGCAGGTCCACCATACATGAAAACCATGATCTTGTTTACGGTGTCTTCCGCCAGTATATCGCTTGAGTCGGGCATTTCGGGATTGCCCCAAACCATCTGGTCTTGCCGGTTTGCCTTAAATGACGGAATGGTATCAGAAACCTTACGGTCTTCCTGCGCATTGCTTTGATAGAACAAACTGATGCCAATGATCAGCAGGAAAACTCTGAAATAAGAAGCCATAATGCTTTAAACGGCAAAGTGAATGCCATATTAATTACCCTTGGTCATTGAAGCTTTCAGCAACCTGTATTCTGCACCTATCTTATACTGCCTGAAGTATTCCCATGTCGCATAAAGTATCGTCAATGTAAACCAAATGGCTATCACCCGCATGGCCCAGATGATCTTATAGTGTATCACCGGTAGGAAGTCCGGGAACAGCTTATCCAGGCTCAGGAAGTACGGGATCGAAGCAAGTATGTATAGTTTATAATTCTTAGAGTAAACGGCATAAAAGAAGAAAAAGATCATGATAGGGTGAGCGTAACGCTCGTGCATCTGTGTATTGAAATAGAAGAAGTAAAGTGTCACCAGGCCAGACAGCAGCATCAGCATTTGCTTGTCGTCGTCGGTTATCGACACGCCAGTTCTATTGTATCGCCATACGCGGAAGAGCATGGGCAACAGCGCCAGTCCGCTCAAGGCGAAGAACAGCAACAGCCCCCATTGTTTGTAGGTCAGGAACAGGAATTTGGCAAAGTCGGGCGTATGGTAAGGATCCGCCATGGGTAATACATACCACATATTGAATGCGCCGATGGATACCTGTGGATACCTGCCTACTGGCGTTGACAGGATATACCAAAGCTCGCCACCGTTACCTGTGATAAGATAGGGCAGTACCATAGCAAACCATGTAGCTGCAAATACGCCAACCATTTTCACCCATGTCTTTACATCCCTTACACTGTACAACCATGCAAGTCCTATCACCGGTATATACACTATTGGCTGTGGTTTCATGGCCAATGCCATTGCAAACAGAAAGGAACTCCATACTGGTCTGTTGAAAGCAAATATCAAAGCCATGAATGAAAATGCCGTATAAATACTATCTACCTGCCCCCATACGTAAGAGTTGAACAGGTAAGCCAGGTTTAGCAGCAGGTACATATAGGGTATCTCGCGGTTCACAATAGTTTGCCGGAAACAGCAAAGCACCATAAGTGGCAGAAAATCAAAGAACAGCGGAAAGATCTTGAGATAATAGATGTTCTCGCGTATATAATGCTCACTACCTTGCAACAGATCATATATCCATAGGATATAGAAATACATGGGGTGGTAGTTAGCTGTAGGGTTATCGTATATATTGGTAACACCGTGACGGTGGATATAGAGTGCCCAGTCTGTCCAGTACTCAAAGTCAAACCGCATCGACAGGCGGGGAACGATCATGACCAGCAGCAGGAATAACATTCCTATCTCTATCCTGGATTTTTTGAGGTCTTGCATGTGTTA
Organism: Polluticoccus soli; assembly: GCF_029269745.1. Classification (NCBI taxonomy): domain Bacteria; kingdom Pseudomonadati; phylum Bacteroidota; class Chitinophagia; order Chitinophagales; family Chitinophagaceae; genus Polluticoccus; species Polluticoccus soli. Next base: position 741,935 of record NZ_JARJHT010000002.1, read on the forward strand.
ACGAAGCGCACCAAAAATAATAGAATTGGCGGGAAGCAGTAAAAGAAAAAGCCGCCAATGTTCTCACACCGGCGGCTTTCTTGTCTATACTTACGAAATTAACCTAAGTAAACTTTCAGCGCATTGCTATAGCGTGCCTTTTGCAGGCGTTTAATAGCGCGCTCTTTGATCTGGCGGATACGCTCTTTAGTAAGGTCGTATTTTTCGCCAATTTCTTCGATGGTCGGGCCATTGTCGCCTTCCAGTCCGAAATAAGCAGCCAGGATCTCAGCTTCACGAACACTCAGCGATTTCAGGATGCGACGGATCTCGTTGCGCAAAGAATCCTTCATCACGTCGTCATCAGTATCGTTAGCGCCTTCCAGCAAGTCACCCATAGCCACGTCCTCAGCTTCGTGCACAGGTGCATCAAGCGATGTGTGACGGGTATTGCTTGTGAAGATGTTAGTGATCTCAGTTTCGCTCATGTCGAGGATCTCTGCCAGTTCTTCTGTCGACGGTTCGCGCTCATTCTCCTGTTCGAAAGCGATATATGCTTTATTAGCTTTGTTGTACGTACCGATCTTGTTCTGAGGCAGACGTACCAGGCGGCCTTGCTCAGCTAAAGCCTGTAGTATCGACTGACGAATCCACCATACAGCGTACGAAATGAATTTAAAACCTTTGGTCTCATCGAAACGCTGGGCAGCTTTGATCAGGCCGAGGTTACCCTCGTTGATCAGGTCACTCAGCGACAAACCCTGGTGTTGGTATTGTTTAGCAACAGATACCACGAAACGGAGGTTGGCTTTAACCAATTTCTCCAACGCACGCTGGTCGCCCATGTGTATTTTCTGGGCAAGCGTGGTTTCCTCTTCCGGGGTGATCATTGAGATTTTGCTGATCTCCTGCAGGTATTTTTCAACGGCCTGGGAGTCACGGTTGGTGATCTGGGTGGCAATTTTAAGCTGCCTCATATAACAGTTTTAATTTTAAAAGTGTACGATCAATACTATAAGACAATAGAATTGAAAAAAAAGTTTGTTTTATTAATCCAATTCCCTTAAAACTATATACGCACAAAAGGCGTTCCAGTTTTTGGCAGATTTTTTATATAAATCCTCCCTAATCGTCACTTTAACGTGAAAGCCTCATGCATATTGTGTCGCAATCGTTATGGATATATTCTATATCCCGATAGGCATTAGCCCTTGTGCAAAGTTTTCAGTTGAAAGCGCCGCAAAGTTACTGCACCTATGTCAAAAATGCTACCTTTGCGCCACAAATATTCCACAATTTTAACATTTCTATGCAAAAAGACCTGTACCAACATCCCGACTACTTCCTGGTAGATGAACTTTTGACAGACGAGCATAAGCTGATACGCGATTCTGTTCGCGCCTATGTTAAGAAGGAGATATCTCCCATTATTGAAGATTATGCCCAAAAAGCAGAATTCCCCAGCCAGATCATCAAAGGCATGGGCGAACTGGGCTGCTTCGGCCCCTTCGTTCCGCAGGAATATGGCGGCGCCGGGCTGGACTATATATCTTATGGTATCATGATGCAGGAGTTGGAACGTGGAGATTCGGGTGTAAGGTCTACGGCTTCTGTACAGGGTTCATTGGTCATGTTCCCCATTTATAAATTCGGTAGCGAAGAGCAAAAGAAGAAATACCTGCCAAAACTCGCTACAGGCGAGTGGATGGGTTGCTTCGGTTTAACAGAGCCTAACCACGGTTCTGACCCATCAAGCATGCTGACCAACTTTAAAGATGCAGGCGACCATGTGATCCTGAACGGTTCAAAAATGTGGATCTCTAACGCACCTTTTGCACAGGTGGCTATCGTATGGGCAAAGGACGAAGCAGGTGAAATTCATGGCCTTATAGTAGAGCGCGGCATGGAAGGCTTCTCAACTCCGGAAACTCATGGCAAATGGTCGCTGCGTGCTTCTGCAACCGGTGAGCTGGTATTTGACAACGTAAAAGTTCCGAAAGAAAACATCCTACCGGGTGTTAAAGGACTGAAAGGACCTTTGAGCTGCCTGTCGAGCGCCCGCTATGGCATCGCATGGGGCGCTTTGGGTTGCGCTATGGATTGCTACGATACTGCACTGCGTTATTCTAAACAGCGCGTTCAGTTTGGCAAACCTATCGCTGCTTTCCAGCTTACGCAGAAGAAACTGGCCGAAATGATCACCGAGATAACTAAGACTCAATTACTTAACTGGCGCCTCGGCGTTCTGCGCGACGAGGACCGTGCTACACCTGCCCAGATATCTATGGCTAAACGTAACAGTGTTGATATCGCCCTGAAAGTATCGCGCGAAGCCCGCCAGATACTGGGTGGAATGGGTATCACAGGCGAGTTCAGCATCATGCGCCACATGATGAACCTGGAATCGGTTGTTACCTATGAGGGTACGCACGACATTCACCTGCTTATAACGGGTATGGATGTGACTGGAATCAATGCTTTTAAATAATCGATCCTTATTTCGATAAGAAAAGCCGGCTAACTGCCGGCTTTTTCGTTTTAAGCTATTCTTTCAGCAATCTTCCTGCTGGCCTGCCATGCCTCCATATTCTCCTTCTCATTGATAGACACCGCAACTTCTATCTTCCAGTTGTCGTGTTTATCCAGCCGCAGTATGTAGTTATAATCGCAGTCGTAAACTGGCTTTTTGTTCTTGTCAAAATATTGCCAATTCAACTTCACTTTGATGATGCGGTCACTCCAGGCTCTTTTACCCCAGATGTCAGGCCGGGCATAAGTAATACCAAACTGTTTGTAAAACATGGTGCCCTGGTTAAAGAGTCCTTCCAGCTTACTTGCTTCCGTAAATACTTGAGCAGAATCGTCGGCCAGGAAAGTGCAGGGAAGAGAGTAATGTTGCGCCATTGCCTTGGTATCGAAGTTCTCGAGCGCCTGTGCATATGATTCAAAAAAACTGTTCACGCGATTCATTGCCTGTACCTGTATACTCATCTCGTCTGAATTTGGGCGACAAAACTACGGCATCGATAGCAATGCAGAAAATTAGTGCAGAATGATAAATTTAACTCCCTGAACCTCACCATCGGCACGGGCTCTGAGAATGTATTCACCAGGTGCAAGATGACTATGTAGGGTGATCCTGGTGTCAATAAGCTTACCGTTCGACTGTATCTTATCTTTATACAACACAACGCCACTGCCGCCATGGTAAATGGCGATTTCGACCACCTGCGGTTTCTTCACTCGACCTACAAGATCAAATACACCATTATTGGGATTGGGAATTACATCAAACAAGGTATAGTCGGTCAGATACCATACGCCGACTTCTGTCGATGTATCAGATGAACAGCCTGCAAAATTGCCTGTTACCGTATACACGCCTTTGTTTCGCTCGGTGACTGATGGTATGGTTGGATTTTGTTCATTGGAACTAAAACCATTCGGTCCTTTCCAATGAAAGCTGGTACCGGCAATAGAGCTATTGGCCGTCAATTGCACTGGTTTTTGAACAGTCACCATGAATTCTTTATCGGTTGTGACGACTGGTGTTGGCTTTATAATAACCGCGACGCTATCTGTCCTGGAACAACCGTCAATATCCGATCTCAATATGTATTTTCCCTCTGCGGTCTTTGTAACATTAGGTATCATCGGGAACGATGGCCCAAAACTTTCGCCATTGGGACCAGTGAACTGATACGTTACAACACCGGGTTGAATTATTTGTACCGTGTTTATGAGTAAGGTATCTCCTTCACACACCGGACTATTAGCATTTAGCACCGTGGGATAAGGATAAGGCTTTACACGCAGATCAATGCTGTCTACTCCGTTGCAGCCATTCCTAACTGTGTGTATATAGTATGTTCCCGAGGAAGAAGTTTTTGCATTCGGTATTGTGAGCGCCGAATCGCTTACCTGGAATCCATTGGGACCTTTCCATGCGTAGACAATATTGCCGGTGTCAGTAGCTTTTGCCTGCAATTCACCACCTTCGCAAAGCGGACTATTGGTAGTAATACTCAGCTTCGGAGCAGGTATCACATCTAGCCACACACTATCGACTTTGCCAGAATAACAGCCTGCCTCTACACTGCGTACTTTATACCAGCCTTCGCCCGAAGCAGCGACCTTTGCTATGTAGGGGTCTTTCGATCCGTCTGCAAAGCCATGCGGACCGCTCCACTCAAAGCCCGGTGCCAATGGTGTGCTTGTAGCGTTTAGCTGCACAGTCTCGCCTTCGCATACCACGGTTGGGGTGGCGGAAGCTGTCGGATTGGGTGGCAATGGTTGAACCCACACGATAGTTTGAGTAACCGGCGAAGGACATTTTGAAGATTTGCTATAGCGAACAATATTGTACGTTCCTGAGTATGCAATGGGAGCATCGTTGACACTCAGCGCACTTGCCTGCGCCGGGGCAGACAGGATACCGCCACTCCACACGATGCTGTCTGTTTGACTCGAACCAGCATTGGTCACTTTTACAAGTAAAGTATCATGTTCGCAAACCGGCGAATTATTACTTACTATCGGGGCGTTCGGGACATATTCGATCCTAATATCACTGCCGTTATCAGGCGAAATTATCATCGGTAAAGTACTTATCAGCCGCATGCGGTACCCTTTACCAACAACTAACCCGATAGGGAAAGTAACAGTTATATTGTCCGAAGTTTTTGCAGTAACGGATCCAATATCGATAGGTGCGACAAAATTTCCTGTTACATCCGAAAGCTGGGCGGTGAATACATTTCCGTTTTGGAAAGTTCCTGTTGTGGTAAAACCTAATGTTACCGTTTTGCCATGACAAACAACAGTATCGCTGAAGGGCTGGTTGAAATAGACGAACTGTGCCTGGGCCCTCGGCAGACAGACATTGAAAATCAATACAATTATGGCAACCAGCCGAAACATGAGGTAGTTTCCTTAAAGTTAATGATTAAAGATTGATATTAAAATAGCTTGTTGTGCGAAGAAAAGAACACAATATTAACGCGTTGCCTTACGTTTTTTCTTAAATTACTGTCTAATTGATTGAGGTTACATAAAACTGCACTTATGAAACACATCCTTTTCGCAACCACAATGCTCCTCGCGATCGGGGCACAGGCACAAAAATTAGAGGTTGGCGGCAATTTCGGCATAGCCAACACTATTGACCGAAATGCAGGTGGTACTCAGTTATATTATTCTTTAAAAGGAATATACAACGTCTGTAACGGTTTGCAGGTGGGCATCAGTGGCAATCTCACACATCTTCCTTTTGAGGCTGTGATAACCAGTGAAATATATAGTGGCTCTATCCCACCGATAACACCGGTGTTCGATATCGCTTACATCCCCGGCACTGAGTTGGTACACAACGTGAAGGCATTTGCCAATGTAAAACGTGATGTTGGTTTCGGTGCGCTGACGGTTTACTCAGGTCTGTCAGCTGGTATCATGAGCACGATGCCGACCGACAAGCCCAGAAGCAACCTGGCCAATGGCTATACGCTGGGTGCGCAGGCCGGTGCTACCTACAACGTCACCAAACGGTTTGGGGTGAACGCAGAACTGGCGGCAGACTATATAAATATGAAAGCAAATGGCAGTGACTTTGGTCGAGAGGCAGGCAAGAACAACCTGACCACCATCAATATGCCCCTTACCATTGGTTTCAGGTATAAGCTGTCTTGTCCTTGCCCTAAGAGCTGCCCCTTGAGTAGAGACAACAAAGACTCAAAATAACTAGCCACAAAATATCATCAACAAGAAAAGCCACCTTGCGGTGGCTTTTAGTTTTGGGTCTCGTAAGTAAGAGTATCTTAAAACGGTGCATCCTCGTCCATCTGGCCCGGATTGGGCTTTTGCTTGAATGGAGCAGGCATATCATCGTCGTCAAAATTGTAATCGTTGGCCTTTGACGGCATTGTCTGGAAGCCGCCCGGTATGAACATCTTGCTACCGCCGAAATCGCTCGTATCAGGTTGCCTGCCACGTATACCTGCTGCAGGATTTTCGTTTTGGGGTTTGAAGCCGCCACCACCGCCACCTGAAGCACGGTCGAAGCTGCTGTTTCCGCCACCGCCGCCAGCAAAAGGACCAAATCCGCCACCGCCGCCGAAGCTGCCGAAATCATCATCCGGCAGGTCAACAAACTTCTGGTATTCTTTTATAAAACGCACCTTCACCGTATCGGTACTACCACTACGGTTTTTGGCTATGTGCACGTGTGTTTCACCCTCTATAGGCTGGCCCATTTCATCATTGTTGATGCCATAATACTCAGGGCGGTATAGGAACATAACCATATCCGCATCCTGCTCTATCGCTCCCGATTCCCTAAGGTCACTCAGTTGAGGTACTTTCGACTCCTTACGGCTCTCAACCGAACGGTTCAACTGAGATAGTGCGATAATAGGTATTTCCAGCTCTTTAGCTAGCGATTTAAGATCGCGTGAGATCTTTGATATCTCCTGCTCTCGGTTACCACCACCATTAATACTAGCCTGCATCAACTGCAGGTAGTCAATGATGATCATCTTGATGTCGTACTTCTGCTTCAGCCTGCGTGCTTTGGCCCTAAGCTCAAATATATTCAGTGCAGCTTGATCGTCGAGGAAAATTGGGGCGCTGGCCAGCTTATTCATACGTTGGGTCATCTGCACAAACTCATGCTCCTGCATACGGCCTTTAGTGATGGCATCCATGCCTATCTCCGTCTGGCAGGCCAGCATACGCTTTACAAGCTCTCCCGCGCCCATCTCAAGCGAGAAGAAGGCTACCGGGAAAGGTTTATCAGAGTTCATAGCCGCATTCATTGCCAGGTTAAGACAGAACGCCGTTTTACCAACCGCAGGACGGGCAGCCACGATGATGAGCGCATTCTTTTGCCAGCCCGAGGTAACCCTGTCAAGGTGGGTATAGCCTGTCGGTACGCCAGTTACGCTCTCTTTCTTATTCTTGGCTTCCTCTATCTCCTGTACCGTATTCACCAACACCTCTTTCAGGCTTTTAAAGTTCTTACGTAGGTGTTTATCAGTTATTTCGTACAGGTTCGATTCTGCTTTGTCCAGCAGGTCAAACACATCTGTGCTATCCTCATAGGCATCGCTGATCACGCTGCCCGATATGCGGATAAGCTCGCGCTGGATGAATTTCTCCATCACGATACGGGCGTGCGCTTCTACGTGCGCGCTCGATACCACGCTCATTGTGAGGCGGGTAAGATAATAAGCGCCACCAACGATCTCCAATTCACTGCTGCGGCGAAGCTCTTCGGTTACCGTCAGCAAATCGACAGGCATACCCTTGTCGAATAGCCGTCGTATCGATGCATAAATCTTTTGGTGGGCATCTACATAAAAACAGTCCTCGCTCTGAATGATCTCTAATACTTCTGCTAGTTTATCCTTCTCCAACATCACCGCACCCAATACCGCTTCTTCCAGTTCGGGGGCCTGTGGAGGCACTTTACCGTAAACCAGTGAAGTGATATCGGGTTTTCGGCTGCGGGTGTTGCCGAAATCCTTCTTAATATTTACTGCCATTGATGGTTAGTACGTTATACTGTTGTTTTCGCTCTGTTGTTTTCGTTAACCCTCATTTTCTCCCGGCTTTTAGTACAGTCCTATCTGTGTGACGCATGAAACATTTCGAAAATGTTAAGCGGCGATTACCGGGGTGTTAAGAACGGGGGTTGATGTCTAAAGTAGATGGAAAAATGAATGCTCGAAACTTTTGATGAGGTTAAACTTTTAAGCCGTGGCCGCACAGGTTCTTCACATGTTTTTCCACTCCAAAGTTCTAAAAACCAAGTGATATCCACATTCTTATTTATCCACACACAGGTTATGCACATATATTGCACAAAAAAATGTGGATAAAACCCCGTTGACGCGATTTTTTTTAAAGGATGCCGTTTGTTATCATGAACGGATTTCAAAGGCTATCTTTACGGCAAATTTTCTCAAAAACAGATGGTTATTTCTTATCAATGGTTGCTCAGCTACCTGCCCAAACCCCTTCCGGCAGGCGAATTGGGCGCTATTTTGACATCAATAGGACTGGAAGTAGAAGCGATCGAACCCGTTGAAGCAGTGAAAGGAAGCCTTGCAGGACTGGTAATAGGTGAAGTATTGACGGCTGAAAAACACCCTAATGCAGACAAACTTAAAGTAACAACTGTAAATATAGGCGGCGAAACTCCGCTGAAAATAGTGTGCGGCGCACCAAACGTAGCTGCAGGGCAGCGGGTTATCGTAGCTCCGATCGGCACTACGGTTCACCCGACAGAAGGTGAGTCTTTCCTGATAAAAAAGGCGAAAATACGTGGCGAAGAGAGCGAAGGCATGATCTGCGCCGACGACGAGATAGGCCTGGGCATGGACCACGCTGGTATCAAAATATTGCCGGAAGACGCGCCTATAGGCACTTTGGCTGCTACTTATTTCAATATTTCTGAGCCAGATCACGCGATTCATATCGGCCTCACAGCCAATCGATCTGATGCCATGAGCCACATCGGCGTAGCCGGCGATGTATGTGCGTATCTGTCGCATCACGCTGGCAGCAGGCATTCTGTGCAATTGCCTGAAATTAAGCTACCTGCAAAGAGTGATAATCTTGACATCAACGTTACAATAGAAGCACTAGAAGCTTGTCCACGTTATATGGGACTGTCGCTCACCAATGTGAAAGTTGGACAGTCCCCAGAATGGCTCCAGCAGCGTCTGAAGACCATTGGCGTGCGCTCGATCAATAACGTTGTGGACATTACGAATTTCGTTTTGCACGAATATGGGCAACCTCTACATGCATTTGATGCAGCTGCTGTAAAAGGCAACAAAGTAATAGTGAAGTTCATGCCCGAAGGCAGCAAGTTCACGACGCTTGATGAAAAAGAACGTACGCTGCAGGGCAATGACCTGATGATCTGCAACGAATCTGAAGGCATGTGTATAGCAGGTGTGTTCGGTGGTTTGCACAGCGGTGTAACTGATAACACTACCAGCATATTCCTTGAAAGTGCCTATTTCGACGCTAAACATATTCGCCGCACTTCGATGCACCACGGCCTGCGTACCGATGCAGCTACGCATTTTGAGAAAGGAGTGGACATCAACAATGTAGAACCCGCTTTAAAGCGTGCTGCCGCTTTAATGGTAGAAATATGTGGCGCTAAGATCGCTTCAGAGGTTGTTGATGTTTACGTCAATAAAATACAACCAGTAACTGTTGATGTCACTTACGAATACATTAACAAGTTGAGTGGCAAAGAATACAGCGCAGCTACGGTAAAGAACATTCTGACGGAGCTTGGTTTCACCATGCAGAACGAAGCCGAAAAAGGCTTCACCGTGCAAGTGCCAACCAACAAAACAGATGTAACACAACAGGCTGACGTTGTAGAAGAGATCCTTCGAATTGATGGCCTGGACAATGTGCAGATACCCGATAGACTGAGCATGTCACTGGCACGCCCGATGGCCAACGATCGCCGTGACCGCGAAAAGATAGCTAACATGCTCTCAGCTTCAGGTTTCAATGAGATCGTGACGAACTCTATAGTCAACAGCAAATTCTATCCAGAGCGCGAAGACCTGGTTCGCATGCTCAATAGTCTTAGTAGCGAATTGGATGTGATGCGTCCATCGATGTTGGAAAGCGGACTGGAAGTGCTGCAATACAACTACAACCGCAAAAACCAGGACCTTGCTTTATACGAGTTCGGAACCGTATACAGGCAGGAAAATGGCAAATACATTGAAGACGCGCAGCTGGCTTTGTGGGTAACAGGCAACATGCAGCAGGCTGCATGGAATGCAAAACCTGCAAGGGCCGACATGTTCTATGTTAAAGGTGTGATCGATAAAATGGCAGCTCTGAGCGGAGTAAACAATTTGTCTTTGCATTACACCGAAGGCGCTGATACACGTGTAGAATGGAAATATAAAAACCAGGTAGTTGCAACAGCAACACAGGTTCCTGCCAAAAAGCTGGACAACTTTGACATCAAGCAAGACGTATACTTTATAGTTGTCAACTGGGCGCAATGGCTGAAAGCTGCTGCCAGCAGCAAGATAAAATACCAGGAAGTTCCTAAGTTCCCGGTAGTACAGCGCGACCTGGCCATAGTACTGGATAAAGCTGTGAGTTACCAGCAGGTACAGCAGGTTACAGAACAACTAAAGCTGCAAGGTCTGCTACAGTTCGGCCTGTTCGACGTATTTGAAAGTGAAAAGCTGGGCGCCGGTAAGAAATCTTACGCACTCAGTTATACCTTCCAGCTGCAAGACCGTACTTTGACAGATACTGAGATAGAACAGTTGATGCAGCAGCTGACCAATGCGTATAAAACTAAACTGCAGGCCCAAATTCGCGAGTAATGCAGGAACTACAACTATTGAACGATAAGCTGGATGCACTTTTAAAGAAATATGCAGCTCTGCAGGCAGAAAACGAACGCCTGAGGGAAACTATAGCCCAGCAAATCAGTTCTATAGAATCACTGAACTCTAACCTTTCAGTTCTGGAACAGTCTGTAATGGCTGCTACTATCAGCAGCAGTACTGCCAACGATAAGGAGAAAGAGGCTATGCGCAAGCAACTGGACAACGTGATACTGGAAATAGATAAAATACTTACCAGCCTGAATGATTAAGCCCGGACAAATTTTATTGCTGATACTGATACTATCGGTTGTTTTCGTGGCGTGCGAGCAGGAGCGTGATCCATGTTTGCAGCCGCGCACTGTATCGACGCGCATCCTATTCCAAAAAGCCTTGGAATCAGACACCGGCGTCATCGTAAGCGATTCTGCTTTGCCGAATGCCATTGTCGGCGTGCCAGATTCTCCGGGGAGGTTGATAATTGGTCAGACTGGGAAAAGGCTGACATTATTACCCATAGTGCTTTCTCCTCATGCCGACAGTACCAGGATCTATATAATTCCTGATTCTGCAAAGACAGGACCATTCGATGTTGATACGGTAACGTTCTACTACCAAAGGCGCCTGGCTTTCATCTCCACAGCCTGTGGTTATACGTATCACTATTTCCTTAACGGTTTACGAACAACGAACAACAATATTGACTCGGCCATCATTACAACGCCCGACGTAAACGACAACGTAAATATCAGGCATGTTAAGATCTATTATTAGCATATTGCTTTTGCTATTATCGTTTGTGGCAACTGCGCAAGACGATGACGACAGCACCGACCAGGTGAGGGTTACCGACTCTTTCAGCCAGGTGCGGTTCGGCGTCGATATCGCTAAGCCTATCATGTACTCGTTTTCCGGTGACCGTAAGAGTATTGAATTGGAGGCAGACTATTTCTGGAAAAAAGAAATGTACTTTGCTGCAGACGGAGGATGGGGCACTTCCAGGTGGAGTGATACCTCGCTTAGCGTATCGTCCAGCAATGTCTTTTTAAAGGCAGGCATTAACAAGAGCATGTTGAGCAGGGTGCTTCCCAACGACTTCGATATGGCGTTTATTGGCTTTCGCTATGGCATCGCCTTTATCGATAGGGGAGATGCTTTATATCGTACACGCGACGCCTTCTGGGGAGAAACTATAGGCACGATTCCCGGCAAGAACATGACAGCACATTGGTTTGAGGCAGTAGCAGGAACAAAACTGGAGATCTTCAATGGCATCTTCGCAGGCTGGACCGCTCGTGCCAAATTCCTGCTCAATAAAACAGCATTTAGAACATTACCCCCGTCGTACGTCTCGGGCTATGGAGCGGGAGATAAGAATACAATATTCGACTTCAACTTTTACATCAGCTATGCTATGCGCTGGCGTCGCGGTCTAAAGAGTCCCGCTATTAACGTTGCTCCTGCGGAGTAACTCTTCAATGGCTTTCTCACGTTTCTGTATTTGCAACCGGATAGGCGAGAACACCCATCTGCCGCGTAGTTTATTCAACCTGTCTTTCGGTGGCAGGAAGATCAATCTCTTTATCCAGTTCCAGGCAACGAAATGACGGAATACTTTTGACAGTTTAACAAAATAGACCACAGTTCCGGCATCGCATTGCTCCAGTGTATTGGCGAGCTCATCGGGGTCTGTCAAGGAAGAGATAACCAAAACAGTGCCTTGTTTTGCATTGAAGTATTGAAGCACCGACTTATCCGCATGCCAGTTACTGTTGCTGATGATGCGCGCTGCACGCTCATCGCGCGATAAGTGTTCCGGTACATTGAACGACTGATCCGGTACATATTTCAACTCCCATTCTTTTTTAGCGAGTGTGTCATACACTGTCCACACACAATTCTTGTAGTAGTTCAGCATTTCCCTGAAATACCCTTCATTCAGCCACTGCGTTTTTACAGATGCATGAAACGACGCATAGAAATAAAGGTGCGACGCATACGGCTCGAACATCTCGGGTATGCGCACCACCAGCTCCCTATTTTTGGCATATACTTTCCACACTATCCTCCGCACATCGTCGCCACTTTCAAAATCTTTATAGTTCAGGTATTCGCCTTCCACTCGTCGTAGCTGGTCTATGCGCACATCAAGCGTTTCTGTCTTTCTGGGAAATACATCGCGATCGTCGTCTTGGGCCAATACCGGTGGTTGATAAAAATGCCCGCTCACGGGCTGTGCCACAGCCAGCGAAAAAATGTGCAGCATGTCTTCAAAGTAGATAAAACCGCCCTTCAATTGATATTCCTTAACATCAGGCAAAGCCATTCTGCTACGACCTGTAATTGCAGCACGCCAGATGGTGTTCTCTTTTCGCTTGTTAGAAAGCAGGCTGAATTTATCTGTAAGCTGCCTGCCGTCATAGAACAACCTTCCTTTTATAAAACCCAATATCGGCCGATGTACTCCCTGCAGCAGTGCGTTCAGGTACAGTTTATTCTTCTTGCCATTCTTTGTCTCGGTGGTGAAATCTACTTGTAACTGGTAGTGTTTATGCCGCTTCAACCACACGTAATGCAGCCAGCTGGCTATTGTACTCAGAATGGACACACCCACCAACACCACAATGAACCAAAAAGCCATTTTTCCCATCAGGATGATAAAAGGCCGGAAGGGAGCAGGATCTTCTTTAGGGGTAGGTTGGTATAACAGTTTATAGGCAGCAAAAGCAGCCACCAGGCAAAGCAGCGTATTGAAGGTGAAGGGAACATATTGCAGCCCGTACCTGATGCGCCATCTGATCTCTTTCCAGTTCATCGATCGTTTTAAAAACAATTGAATATAGCCAGTAAATACGAAAAACAGTTGTTAAAAGAACAGAATTCTTCCGTACAGCTGGCATGTTTTTATAACCTGGTACCACACAACTGCAGGCGGTAGAAAAATGATGCGCGTGCGAGGAATTTTTTATTGAAAATCATCTTTTTATGAAAGAACAGTTGGCCCACAAGGATACACACTCGCTCTATTTCGAGGTGGCCCCGCATGTCTGGGGAACAAAGGACATATTCGTGAACATGTACATGGTGCAAAATCCTGAGGACAGCTCATGGGTATTGATCGACGCGGGACTTAAGTCTTCGGCGCCTAAGATCAAAAAAATGGCTGCAGAACTGTTTGGAGCTAATAGCAGGCCCAATGCCATATTATTGACTCATGGACATTTCGACCATGTTGGATCGTTGAAAAAACTGGCCGACGAATGGGATGTGCCGGTGTATGTGCACTACCTGGAACTGCCTTACCTGAGCGGCAGATCGTCTTACCCGCCACCTGACCCGAAAGTGGGCGGTGGATTGATGTCACAAATATCGTGGATGTACCCGAAAAAGCCGATCAATGTAGAAAGCAGGCTTCATATACTACCACCTGACGGCCGGGTGCCCTTCCTGCCGGGTTGGGTATATATTAATACACCAGGACATGCACCGGGACATGTAAGTTATTTCCGCCAACGTGATAAAGTACTGATAGCTGGGGATGCTATTGTAACAACCAATGCCGAATCTGTTATGTCGGTAATGCTGCAAAAGAAAAAGCTTTCTGGTCCGCCAAAATATTTTACGTACGACTGGAATGCTGCGCGCATTTCTGTAAAGAACCTTTCGGAACTGGAACCGGCAATTGTGGCAAGCGGTCATGGCCAACCGCTGAGTGGTGACCAAATGCGCATTGATCTGACCAACCTTGCCGTTCATTTTAATGAGCTGGCAATACCGGAAAAAGGCCGTTACGTCGACGATCCTGCGGTGGCCGATGCCAGCGGTTTCAAATACATTCCGCCTAAACCAAGGGATAATATTATTGCCTACCTGGCAATAGGGCTGGGATTGATAGTGGCTGCCGGAGTGTACTTGCTGGCCTCTAAACACAAAAAGCCAAAAAGCTTCTGGAAAAGATTGCGTGATGAATATTTGCCTAAAAAATTAAGGGATGCATAAGCATCCCTTTTTTTATTCTTCCAATAGCTTGATACCTGTTTGGGTCAGCTCTATTTGCTTTTGTTTATATAGGGCACCAATGGTCATTTTAAATGTTTTCTTGCTCATTCCGAAGAAGTCGTAGATGTCTTCGGGGTCAGACTTGTCGTGGTAGGGTAGGTAGCCATCATTTTCTTTCAACAGGCGCAGTATTTTCTCCGCTTCGCCTTCTACCCTGCTATAGCCGCGCTCGCCTAAGGATACATCTATCTTGTTATCTTCTCTTATTGTCTTGATAAACCCTTTCTCTTTATCACCTATCTCAAGATCCCGAAAGACTTCGTTGTAATGTAATACGCCAAGGTGTTTATTGTTGATGATGACCTTATATCCTATGTCCGTTTTTTGATACACGAGCAGCTCCACCGAGTCATTTTCCTTAACCGTAAGATCATGGTTGCTTAGAAAACGTGAAATGCGTGCAGTAGCCGCAATACGGCCCGTTTGTTCATCTAAATACAGCCTTACCAGGTGGTATTGGCCAGGCTGCATGCGCAGCTCCTGTTGCGACAATGGTACGAAAAGGTCCTTCATCAGGCCCCAGTCAAGAAAAGCGCCGTGCTTGGAAGTGTCCACAACCTCCATCATGGCTATCTCATCTACTATAGCCTTCGGTTTTTGAGTAGTGGCAATGATCCGGTTCTCCGAATCATGATAAAGAAATACCTCTATTTCATCTCCGTCTTTGACACCTTTGGGCACGAATCTCTTCGGCAACAGTATCTCTTCACCTTCACCGCCGTCGAGGTAAACGCCAAAATCAAGTTGTTTTATAACCCTCAGGTTATTAAACCTGCCAATTTCTGCCATATCTTTTAATGAAGTGGCGAAGGTATGTCTTTATTATTATTGTTTTCCCGGGTCATGGTCAGCAGGCAAACCGATTCCTGCTTGGCTTTTATCCGGAATGGAATGTGTTCGTGCAATACGACCATTTGCCCCCGGCTTAGCTCCACGGTATCACTTCCTGCAGAAAAGGCGATGTCGCCATCCAGCATTTGCAAGGTCATTACACCAGTCCCCTCAACGGTAGCAGGTGTTGTTTCGGTGCCGGCATGTAGCGCCATCAATACGATCGTAAGTTGATCGGTTTTGAAAACGGTTATCGCGTTGCGATCATTTTTTTGCCACGATTCCTCCAACATCAACTGCTGTGTATAGGCATGCAAGTCGATAGGCACCATTGGCGCATCTATTGGACGTTCGCCCCAGGGACGATTTATCGTTGAGTCGTTATGCTTTACTTCCATAAAACCGTTTTACTGAACTATTCATATAAATATTGTTCCATTTCTGGTTCAGTATTAAAAAAGCATTAATTATCCAATTGTTAACGGTATTAACAATTGTTTAAAAACCGCAAATTATCTTTGAGCCCGGTTTGGTGAACGACACCTAGGAATATAAGCCGATAAGAAAGAGTGTATTGTTTACAAAATCAAATGCTTCGCATGACCCCAACAAAGCTTGAAAGAGATTCAGCCTTAAAGAGCTTCTTTAAGACACTATTTCTCAGGATACTCAGGAGTATTTTTGAAACGAAAGACGAAGGCGCGGTAACACAATAGGTGGTTACACTTTTGTTGCTCCTTTATACATCTGCTCTATCATACGCACCACTTCACAGCCTTCGGCTGCGCTGGTCATTACAGCATGGCCGTAGTGAAGTACATCTACAACATTCTGCACTACTTTATCGTGGTTGCTCATTGAGCCTTGGTATAAGCCGTAATTATTGGCCTTTGCGCTTATATTGATCTCTGGCAATTTCGCCGATTCCAGTTTCTGGTATTCTATCGTATTCAAGTACTGCCCACCAATTTTCACTGTACCTTTTTCCGCAAAAATGGTGATCGAACCTTCCATATTAGTTTCATACGAGCAGGTAGTAAAGTTGAAATTGATGATCGTACCGTTCTGTCCCCTCAACACAAAGCTGCCCGTGTCTTCCACTTCGGTATTATGCTGGTGCGCAAAATTGTGTATCCAACCTTCCACCGTCTCCACCTTGCCATTCAGGTAGTAAAGAATGTCAACAAAATGACTGAATTGCGTAAACAGGCAACCGCCGTCTTTGTCCTTTTTCCCGCGCCAGTCGCTCTCTGAATAATAGGCATCGCTACGGTTCCAGAAGCAGTTTACCTGCAACATGTATATCTCGCCTAATTGTTTTTCGACGATGAGCTTTTTAACGGCCTGCACCGGCGGGTTGTAACGATTCTGTTTTACTGCAAAGATTGTTTTGCCTGTCTTTTCGGCTGCGGCTATCATACGCTCACATTCAGGTACGCTGATGGCCATTGGCTTTTCTACTACAGTATGCAAACCAGCTTCAAGGCCTTGTATGGTATGACGCTCATGCAGGTAATTAGGTGTGCAAACGCACAACACATCGGCCTGTACCGACGACAGCATTTCTTCAAGATTCGAATAAAAGGGAAGGCCTTCTGCCAAAGCTTCTTTGCTTGCATCTATATCGCATACTGCCACCAGCTCCGTTGACGGATTTTGCCGGATATGTTCTGCATGCCGCCTGCCTATATTACCAAAACCAACTATCGAGAATCGTATCTTTTCAGTCATGTTGCCTCAAATGTATAAAACGGCGGCGCTATTTCGCTATGTACACCGACCCGTTAGCGCTCATTTTCAATTCGCCCTGGTCTACCAGCTCCCTTATCAACGCGGTTACTTCAGTTCTTATTGCAGCAGGGAAACTATCGGGTAACTGCTGCAGCGTAATGATATCGGGTTGAGCAGCCAGTTGCAAAATGCGCGCTTTTATTTCTTTAGTATTAACGGTCTGTTTCTTTTGTTGCTTCACCCGGCAGTTGTCACAATGCCCGCAATCATGATTGCTATACTCACCAAAGTAAGCCAGCACCATGCGCGTTCTGCACGCAGTTGCGGCTTCCAGGTAGGCGATCATGGCATCTAACCTCGTTTGATGCTGCCTCCTTAACATAGCTATTCGCTGTATATTGATGATGAGATGCTGGCTGTCTACACGGTAATGATGGAAGAACAACTGGGGACCATCTTTGGGTTTGTTATACTCCAGCAAGCCATTTTTGTGCAGTTGCAGCAACAAGGCGTCAGTCTCTTCTTGTCTTCTTCTTACCTGTTTTGCTATCGCACCAATCCTGATGGCCGTAGGGTAGAGGAATATAGTTCCATACAATCGCAGCAGGGCAGTGGTGATCATGGCGGCCTCAGGATATCTCATCATAACCTGGTCCAGCTCTTCGCGTGTGCAAGTAAATTGTATGGTTGCGGGGCTAAACACTGCGTCGCTCATGGTCCACAAACCTTCCTGCTCCAACAATTTTAGAGCATACGACGCAGCAGTGGCCTCCAGCTTGAAGTATTTACAAAACTCTGCGAGATCGAAATCAAAATACCGGTCAGGTTGTGTACCTATAGGTATCTGCAAGTATTCTACCACCGACTGGTAAACCTGTCTCAGGTAATCTTCTTTAGGGAAACGTAGTTCAATACTTTCTTTCAGGTTGGCAATACCTGGCTTATTACTCAGTAGCAGAGAATACGAAGGTTTGCCATCCCTGCCTGCGCGACCGGACTCCTGGTAATATGCTTCAAGATGCTCTGGTATATCATAATGTATCACCGAGCGCACGTCCGGTTTATCGATACCCATACCAAAGGCGGTAGTAGCCACTATCACCCGCGATTCGTTTTCCATCCACGCGCGCTGGGCTTCATCACGCTTGTCCTTCGGCATGCCGGCATGGTAGGCAGTAGCAGCTACATTATGTTGGATAAGAAACTTTGCCAATACCTCCGTTGCTTTGCGGCTCCTGCAGTAAACAATGCTGCAACCTTGCTGCTCCCGCAAAAACTGCAGCACATCATTATTCCGACTCTCCGAATACCTAACCTCGTAAAAAATATTCCTCCGCTCAAAGCTTTGTGTAAAAACAGCAGGCGATGGCAATTGCAATTGCCTGGCAATATCCTGTTGTACCTCTGGCGTGGCAGATGCCGTTAATGCCAGCACGGGTACTTTAAACAGTTTTCTAAGGGCAGCGATCTTCAGATAATCAGGCCTGAAATCATGTCCCCACTGAGAGATGCAGTGCGCTTCGTCTACCGCAATAAAGCTAATATTGAACGATGGCAGATATTCCCTAAAAAGCTCCGTCTGCAATCGTTCCGGCGAAACGTACAGCAGCTTATATGGACCATGCAGCATGTTCTCCAGCACACGCTTCACGTCCACATAATACATACCGGCATGGATGCACTCCGCGAGAATGCCGCGTTTCTTCAGCTGTTCAACCTGGTCTTTCATCAGCGATATCAGCGGCGATATCACCAGGCAAAAGCCGTCGTGCATAAGCGCAGGCACCTGGTAGCAAACGGATTTTCCGGCACCTGTTGGCAAAAGGGCCAATGTGTCGCGTTGACTGAGTATAGATTCAATGATGTCGCCCTGCAGCGGCCTGAAGCCGTTGTAACCCCAATATTGTTTGAGTATTTGTTCTGCTGAGGGCAAGCGCGGTTAGTTTGTGGCGTTGTCGACAAAAACAGGTTTCAGGCCATTCAGCCAAAGCTGTTTTTTTGCTTCGGGTTGTTTTTCCAAGTCCTGCAGCGACGGGCCTGCTATCCAAATCGTATCATTGAAACGTGTAGGTGCAAACAGGTGGAATAGGGCAGAGATACCCAGTTGCTGCGGGTGAACGCCAAGAAGTACTACGTATTTTGGCTTGAGGGCATCGCGCAGCTGGTGCCAGGCGATAGCCTTCCCTTCCTCTACCTGTATGGTATTGTAATCGGTCTCTGTCAGCTTGCAGGCCTGCATCATTTTAGTTAGTTGCATCTCTGCGGCGCCACCTGCAGCATAGGCCGCGCACAAAACCAGGGTTTTCGCGACTTCGTTCACGGTTGCCGGCAGCTTCAATTCACTCCAGAGATCGTTGTATTCCTGGCTGATTATTTTGGATTCTATGATATTCGGAAAATCGGTCATAACTGGGCTGTGCCTGCATTCCATTGATTTGCAGGGCTTAGGGATTTTTCGTTTCTTTGCACGAAATTAATCAATTTAGCGTCCCTTTTAATTATAAGACATGAGCGTTTCCGTTATGGATATAACCGTGCACAAAGTAGAAAAAAGTCGCATAAATCAGCTGGATCCGTCCAATATTCAATTTGGTAAGCTGTATGCTGACCACATGCTGGTTGCCCACTACGAAAATGGCGAATGGCTGCCTGCTGAGATTGTTCCTTTCGGGGACCTCAGCCTGAGCCCTGCTACTACCTTCATGCACTATGGCCAAGCCATTTTCGAAGGCGTAAAGGCTTATAAAGATGCTGAAGGTAATGCTACTATCTTCCGTCCTTACGACAATTGGAGGCGTTTTAACCGTTCTGCGGTACGTATGGCTATGCCTGAAATACCTGAAGAACTGTTTGTAGAAGGTATGCGTCAGCTGGTTGATCTTGACCGCAACTGGATACCTACAGGTGAGAATACTTCGCTGTACCTGCGTCCGTTCATGATCGCTACAGACGAATTCATTGGCGTAAAACCTGCTGAGAAATTCACTTTCCTCATCATAACCAGCCCTGCCGGTCCTTACTACTCTAAGCCGGTATCTATCTACATACAGGATCGTTACGTGCGCGCCTTCCCTGGCGGTATTGGTTTTACCAAAGCGGCGGGTAACTATGGTGCCAGCATGTATCCTACACAGGAGATCAGGAAAATGGGCTACGACCAGATACTGTGGACAGATGGCCTGCACCATAAATATGTACAGGAGATCGGTACCATGAACGTATTCTTCGTAATTGGCGACAAAGTGATCACTCCTGAAACCAGCGAGACCATCCTGGAAGGTGTAACCCGCGACAGCGCCATCAAAGTAATGCGCGAAAAAGGCATCACTGTTGAAGAGCGTCCGCTGAGCATCGACGAAATAGTAGAAGCATACAAGAACGGCCAGCTGCGCGAAGCATTTGGTACCGGTACTGCTGCCTCTATCTCTAACATAGCGGAGCTGACTTACCACGACCTAAAAATGCAGCTGCCTCCTGTAGAAACATGGGAAGTTGCCAACTGGCTGAAACAAGAACTGAACGACATCCGTTACGGCCGCAAAGAAGATACACACGGCTGGAACCTGCACGTTTAATATCATTCCACATAAATAAAAAGAGCCTGTATAACTACAGGCTCTTTTTTATTTATGCAGTTTGGGGGATGGGCATACAAGTTGAACAGGGTATTAGTAAATTTAGTCACCACCACTGGGTGATCTGTTCGTGCACACTCTTAAAATGCTTGATTATGGCCACCTCTTTAAGAACGTCGAAAACCATCCTGTTCCTTTTTGCGCTACTGTTCGTACACCTATCTTCATTCGCACAGCGGTACGTCTTTTACCTGCATGGCACTATTGTAGAAGGTACAACAACAGACCCCATCAGCGAGAGCTATGGCAGGTACGAATATGCAAACATCATCAAGGCGCTGAAACAATATGGCTATGTGGTGATCAGCGAACGACGCGCGGCAAATACCATTGTCGAATCGTATGCACTTAAAGTTGCAAGCCAGATAGACAGCCTGAAGAAGACGGGCGTGAAAAGTGACAACATCACCGTGATTGGCGCATCGAAGGGAGCGGGCATAGCTATGCGTGCTTCCGGCTTCGCTAAGGATAAAAAAGTGAAGTATGTTTTGATGGCCGGTTGTAATGATGAAGACGCCGGTCGCTACGATCTTTATGGACAAATTCTTTCCATCTACGAAAAGTCCGATCCTTTTGCCGGATCGTGTAACGCAATAAAGAAACGTTCGCCAGGCGTCAGCAAATACAAGGAGATAGAGTTAACTACCGGTAAAAAACACGGTTTTATCTACACCCCGATCTCCGAATGGCTCATCCCCGCGGTCAACTGGATAGAGAAGTAATTGTTAAAGTGTTGAGTGAAACCGTTCTGTGAGCATTTACAGCATTCTTTTTTGTAATTTTATTGGCTTATACGCAATACAACAATGAAAAATTTTCGACGCGCGCTACTAGCCCTTGCCATCACGACATTTGTAGGTTCGCAGGCTATTGCCCAGGAGGTTAAAAATGGACTGACCTGGTATAATGATGTGCAGCAGGCGCAGGCTATATCTGAAAAAACACATAAGCCAATCTTTGGCTTCTTTACCGGCAGCGATTGGTGTGGCTGGTGCAAAAAGCTGCAAGCCGCTGTATTTGCAAAGCCTGAGTTCCAAACCTGGGCAAAAAACAATGTTGTGCTGTTAGAACTGGATTTTCCGCGCCGCACACAGCTGCCCGAGAAAATTGCGCAGCAAAATGCTGAATTGCAAAACGTTTTCCAGGTAGGTGGTTATCCAACTGTTTGGATATTCAACCTCGATAAAGACAAAAAAACACAGAAGTTCAATATCTCAGCGCTTGGCAAACTCGGCTATCCATCAGCCCAGCCGGGACAAGAGGCTACAGTTTTTCTCGCGACTGCCAACGATATCCTGAAGAATAAAAACAAATAAATAAAAAGCCCGGCTCAAACCGGGCTTTTTTATTGATCATACTTACCTTCTGTTTTTTATCTGCGGATGAGCATCTTATAGGTCTTGCTTTCCACACCGGCTGTCACTTTTACTATATAAACACCATCAGCCACAACTGGCAACTCTATATGTTCGTTTATAGCATTTTGTACTGGAGCGACGACCTTTCTGTAAACAAGTTGTCCAACCGTGTTATACACATCAATGGCGGCAGTGGGGGAAGTAAGGATGCCATGTACGGAAAAATTGCCTGAGTTCGGATTGGGCGCTATCGCTACTGATATGTTCTGTTCAATACCGATAACACTAGCTGTAGTATCTGTCCCACCGTCACCCACTGGGTTGCAATAGTTGGCGATCTCGCTGGCAGTGAGTACGCGGTTATAAATGCGCAGATCATCCATCACGCCCTTGAACCAATATGGGTATTGAGAAGCATTGCCAAAAATATTAGCACCTATGGAAAGACCGTCTGTGCTCGTTCCAATAGGTACTGGTACCTGGGGCGGCGCTATCACGCGCAGGTCGCCGTTTACATAGATCCTGAATGCTGTACCATCAAAAGTGCCTATTACGCAATACCACTGGTTGGTGTGCACAGTAGGCGAGTCTGCCCAGCTGTAGTGATAAGGATAGTTGGAGGGTCCTCCACCGCAGGTGAATACATACCTGTTCGTATCAAAAGTAGTGCACGAGCTGTCAAATACATTTTCAGTTAGACTAAGAAAATAGGAACCTGGATACCCGTGATCAACTCCGCGGGCCATTATCATACTGATCTGGCATGTGTTGGTGTAAAAACCTTCGGGTTTAAGCACGGCACAAAAAGTATAATTGGTCAGGTTCAGATCAGGCTGATATGGTATGGTGATATAACTGTTCGAAGCGCCCGCAAATCTAATTGCCGTATTAGACACACCAGACTTTCCGGCGGTTGCAGTTACATTATTCATTGTGCCGTTATGGCCTTTACCTGTATTGTCACTAGCGTTTCCTGAGAATGGCCAATGCGCCACCAAGCCAAATGTTGATTGCCCGAACATAGCAACAGGCGCGAAAAAGATCGCGACAAACAAGATGGAACGTATAGATAGTTTCATAGGATTATTTTGAGGCAAAATAGAAAATTATTCTTGATATACTAATCAGGATTATATGAAACGATGGTTTCATTCAGCGAAAGTCCATTTTCATCCATTGGCGCATAGTACCTGTAAAGGTGTACGGTACAATTTTAGTTACCAGCTTACTGCCGCAATTGGGAATGGCGGCAGATTTTTGTTAAAAGCATAAACCATTGAGCCTATGGAGCATGCAGAAAGTCTTTCACTGTCCACCCTGGCAACCGAACTGGAGCAGTTCCTTCCGGTCAAGAAGGAGGCTGTTGAACAGTACAATTAAACGTGCGTTCGAATTCCCAATCAGAAATATACATCTCCTTCGAGCCGGGTATTAGTAGCAAATTGCTGTCTATTTCATGTGAAAGAGAGTAGATAACAGGCTCATCTAGCCAATAATATTTTTTAGCGAAAACGGATCGTACGCGAAATTGATGATCGAAATGCACCCAAAGCATTGGATAAGCATAAAATTCTACAGGTCGGGTATACTCCAGGGTAAAGCCACTCTCATTCAGATCATTTCTATAGCCCTCGCAGCAAAAAGCCGTATCTGCAAATATTCGCTCCAGCTTCCTACAGATGTTCTTCGCCTCACCCGGTTTAACATCATAATAACCTCGTGCGGGATTTCTACAAGACATCATATGCATTTGATGGGCTATCTCATAGTTGTATGGCGGGCCAAGTAATGCCAGAACTTCCTCAAGTTTCATCCCCAGGTTTACCTTTTTGATCCGGTCGGCTGACACACCCGGAGCAACATCACTACACGTTATCAACGGCAACGCTAAGACAATGTTCAGCATCAGCAACAACGCTGCTAACGATAAATTCAGCCACAGCAATACCCGGCCTGCTTTAATTACTACAGACATGAAACCATTAACGGTAGGTTGAACGCTTTAGTATGGCTAGCGGACCAATGCAGGTACAGTTTTATTGCTAATAGACTGCCACCGATACACCGATTCTTCAGATATCTAAAGCATTGCAGCCCATGGACAAACTGAATACTCTTTCACCATCCGCCCTGGTAACCGAACTGGAGCGGTTCCTTAGGGTCATGGATGAGGCTGTTGAGCAACAGGTGCATGCTATCGAGAATATACACCCCGACCAGCAGATCAGCGCGCGAAACCTGCTTCAATATCTTAAACTGAGAAGTGAAGACATCCGTCCGCTGCAAGACAGGTTGCATTTGCTTGGCTTGTCGTCGCTCAACAGCAGCGAGTCGCATATACGCGCGCAGGTGGAAGCCATTTTGCAAATGCTGGGCAAAGAAATTCAAAATGAAGAGCTATCGCCCTGCAACTACCACGTAGCGCGCAACCTGCTGTATAACCGTAGCATCCAATTATTTGGTACTAAGGATGTGGAGGCTATTCCCTATATCATGATCACCTTCGACGCGCGTTTTGCAGATGACGTAAAGCTGGTAACCAAACTCCTGGAAAGAGGAATGAACATCGCACGCATCAACTGCGCCCACGACAATCGCGAAACCTGGATGAAAATGATCAATACTACCAGGACCGCGTGCCGGAAAACGGGTTTAGCCTGCAAAATATACATGGACCTCGCAGGTCCAAAGATCCGTACAGTGATACGTAATACTGGCAAAGCCGTTACCAAAAAGAAAAAGCGTATTAAACTATACGAAGGCCAAAAAATACTGTTTGCTGAACCCGAAGCTTTTTTTGACCCCGCTATGGCAGTAATTGGTTGCGACGAAACCGGGGTAACGCAACGGCTGAAACCCGGCGACAGGGTGCTGTACGACGATGGGGTAGTGGAGATGCAGGTTGTTGACAACACACTACCGCGGAGTGCTTTGCTACAGGTAGTACGCATATCGGCAAAAAAGCGCAGGCTGAGGGAAAAGAAGGGTATCAACTTTCCTGATACGATGCTGGATCTGCCCGCCTTAACAGAATACGACCGTTCAGTGCTCCCCTTTGTTTGTGCCAATGCCGATCTTATAGGTTATTCATTTGTCAGGAAGGCGGCTGACGTCCAAGAATTGCAACAGGTCATATCAGCCTTTAACAAACGCCCCTGCATCATTGTGAAAATAGAAACCTCCGAAGCAGTAGAACGTTTTCCTTCTATACTGCTGCAGGCGATGACCGAGGAAGTATATGGCGTGATGATAGCCCGCGGCGACCTGGCAGTGGAAATTGGCTTTGAGCAACTGAGCGAAGTGCAGGAAGAACTGGTGTGGGTGAGCGAGGCTGGACATGCGCCGCTGATCTGGGCCACGCAGGTACTCGATAGCCTCAACAAACGCGGCATTGCTACTCGTGCTGAAGTGACCGATGCTTACTACGCCGCCATATCAGAATGTGTAATGGTGAACAAAGGCCGCAACATCCTTAAAGTAATAGACTCTCTCCGCGACATATTAAAACGCAGCCGAGGCCACCGTATCAAAAAGCGCTACACCTGTGGGGTAATGGATATTGCAACCAGGTATTTTGGAGATTGACCAACTCTTATTTGAGAAACAGAACCACGTTGATCCGGGATTCAACACTAAAAACTCGCATCCCAAATACTTTTCAGTACCAGGAACACCAGTGAGCATACGATGACACCGGTGCAACCTGCTCCTATCCAAATGCCTGATCGCGTTGATATTCCCACTCCAAGGACTGCCAGCGAAATTAATAGCAGGTAAATGAGAAAGCCGGTACAGATCGCAAGGAACGCAACCTGTCCATCATATCCCTTGTTAAAGACAAACAAGCTTATCAGGGTGACAACGGTTATCGCCACCATAGCGCCACTGGTTATCAGCGTGCGCTTCAGGTCGGGTTTTGCTATATATCCCACAGATATCCCTATCCCCGCGAGATAAACCATTGTAAAAAGACTAATAAAAACAAGCATATCGTTCGTCTTAACCAGAGTTTATTAAATCAGCAAATGTTTAAGATCCAGTTTTAGCACATAATCCAAGATCCCGTGACAACAATGTCAGTATGACGATAATAGTCATACTATAAAGTTACCACTTACTACACGTTGTTTTATGGCAGAGTGCCAAAGCCATGGCAATCATTGAAATTGCATCACTTCTATGCAAATAGCAACTCTTTTCTTTGCTTCTTTCTCTTGGTTCAGCCAAAAAGAAAGAAGGGATGAAAGGTGCTTCAAAAGGCGAAAAACAAGAGTAAAAGTGAGTCTAAAACACCCCCTAAAACACTAAAACCTTTGCAATTAATTCATTATTATTACGGTTTAAACCAATCCGGAACAATGAGGAGGAGCAAGTGGGGAATCATCCCGCTATTATGTCTGCTGTGCAGCACCGCCACCGCGCAGGATGAAGAAGAAGGCATCCTGTCGTCGATGGGCTTTACCCGTCACCTGATCTTGTCAGCAGGTGGCGCTTATCATGAGGTGCTTGACAAATCGATATCATCTACCCGCTACCAGGGCATTGGATGGGCCGCATCCATCGGTACCATCAAAAAGAACGAGAACCACTGGTCTGAGGTATACCTGCAATATTCACATGCGCCTAAGCTCACCAAAGACCTGCTGGAGCCCACAGATCCACGTATTAGCTCTTACCGCGCCGCATTTGACTACAAGCAGCTGATACGTAAACGCCTCCGCAATGAACGCCTCGACTTCCGCT
The DNA here is from genome assembly GCF_029269745.1 of Polluticoccus soli. Taxonomy (NCBI): domain Bacteria; kingdom Pseudomonadati; phylum Bacteroidota; class Chitinophagia; order Chitinophagales; family Chitinophagaceae; genus Polluticoccus; species Polluticoccus soli. The sequence goes on from NZ_JARJHT010000002.1 coordinate 768,650, forward strand.
ACGGCGGTATGCTTTCGTCTAATTACAATTGGCGCCACGCCGACCACGTGGCCAATTCTGGTTATGCCCGCGAGTTCAGCATCAATCTTGGTCTGGCTGCGCGCCTGTCCAAAGAAATAGAGCTGGCAGATCACAGGCTGGCGCACCTTTCGTGGGCGGCAGGAGTTCCGCTGGTGGGTTACTATGCACGGCCCGACTACTTGAATAATATAAATAAGATAGACCCGGGAGACAAACCCGGTGCCGACTTTATGGCAAACGGCACCACCAAGTTCATCGGCAAATATTTGCGGGTAAACAGTCGTCTTACATACGACTATACTTTGCACAACGGCAATGCTATTGCATTGGGTTATACCTGGGATTACTACAATATCAATTCAGATGCACCGGTATGGTTTGCAGAACATACGCTGTCGCTCACTTTTATGTTTAACTATTGATGAAGAAAGGATACATGAGAAAGTTGATCTACCTGTTACTGGTTACTGTTACACTCACGTCGTGCGAGAAGCTGATGATGCCGAAGAACGCCAATAAAAAGCCTACCGCGGTATTTGAAGAACTATGGCATGCCATAGACGATGGCTATTCGTTGCTGAACTATAAAAAGATACGCTGGGATTCAGTGTATACTGAATTTAAACCGCTGGTGTACGATTCGATGACGGATCGCCAGTTGTTCGACACCTGTGCTAAAATGCTGGCCCGCCTCGACGATCCGCAGGTGGTGCTTGATGCAGGCTTTACACAAACACATCGCGACGACAGGTACAAATACCCAAGCAACTTCAATAGGGCATTGCTTGATCGTACTTACCTCGCCAACCACGAAAAGACGGGCCCACTCATTCACACCATCATCGACTCGATAGGATATGTCTACTATGGCAGTTTTGATGAAGACGTGACAGAAGCGGATATCGACGGCGTGATCAATCGCTTTAGAGAATCGCAGATCACCAAAGGCACGGTGATAGATATACGTGGCAATAAGGGCGGCAAACTGGAGAATGTATTTACGCTGTTATCCAAGATCGATATACCTGATGAACTACTGAACACCACGACATTGATCTACCAGGTAGCCTATAAGAACGGTCCCAAGCACGACCAGTTCACCAAACTGACCGATACCTGGCTGAAAGAAAGTATGGGCGACAGGTTTTACGGAAAAGTAATAGTACTCACCAATAGAGATAATGCCGGCAATGCCGTGCTATTTTCATCTGGCGCAAGGGCTATTGCAAGCGTAAAAACGATGGGCGATACCACCATGGGTTATGGCGGGCCTACCGCAGGCTATGAGTTGCCTAATGGCTGGAGGGTACACTATCCCAACTCCATACTGCTGACATCGGATGGCAACAGTATGCTGCCAGGGGTAGCACCTACACATCCAAAACAGTTAGATCCCGTAGCGGAATCACAAGGGAAAGACAGCATCCTGGAAGCTGCACTTAAGGAATTGAAAGAAGAGTAGGCAGCTTAGTAATTCAGCAGCCAACCTATCTTTTGAGCAACTTTATCGGCATTGGGCAGCATCTCTGCTTCCAGACCCATATTCATAGGCACAGCAGGCAGGTCAAGTGCACCAATGGTCTGCACAGGTGCATCCAGTTGCTGGAAGCAGTTTTGAGCAATACGACCGGCAAGCGCTTCACAGAATGAATTGCGCAGCTGCTCTTCGGTCAGTACTATAACCTTACCGTGCTTCTTAACAGTGCTGTAAATAAGTTCTTCGTCTAGTGGAAAAATGGTGCGTACGTCGATCACCTCTACCTGTCCAGGGTATTGCTTAGCGGCATTTTTGGCCCAGTATACGCCCATACCATAGGTGATGATACATATCGACTCGCCGTTATCGATAGCCTCCTGGTTGGCTTCTAAAGCCACAGCTCCTTTACCAAACGGCAACACGTAGTCGCGGTCTGGTTCCACCATCTTGGCATCGTCAGTACCTGGCACCTTGCTCCAATACAGGCCTTTGTGCTCCAGCATGATCACAGGGTTTGGATCGAGGAAAGCAGCCTTCATCAGGCCTTTGATATCAGCTGCATTGCTGGGGTAAGCTATCTTGATACCTTTGATAGTAGCTAGGGTACTCTCAACGCTACCGCTATGGTAAGGTCCGCCGCCACCGTAGGCACCAATCGGTACGCGCACGATGCAGGATACCGGGAATTTGCCGCAGCTCAGATAGCAGCTCTTGCTGATCTCTGTTACCAGCTGGTTGATACCGGGGTATATATAATCGGCAAACTGAACTTCAACTATTGGTTTAAGACCCACCGCGCTCATCCCTACGGTTGAACCGATGATATAGGCTTCCTGTATAGCAGTATTGAACACGCGGCTGTCGCCGAACTTGTCAGCCAGCGTCGCCGCCTCGCGGAATACACCGCCAAGCCTGCGGCCTACATCTTGTCCATAGAAGAGAGCTTCGGGATAGTCCTGTAGTATCTCTTCAACGGCGTGCAATGCAGCATCCACCATAACAACTTTATCGCGGCCCTGCGGGGTGCGGGTGCCACGTTCTTCGGTCACAGGGTTGGGAGCAAATACGTGGTCGCTTACAGTAGAAGGATCGGGATCTTTGGCGGCTACCGCAGCTTCAAACTCGCTTTGAACAAAAGCTTTCTCCTGTTCTTCTATTTCGTCGAGCTGAGACTCTGAAATGCCCTTAGACAGTAACAGCTTGCGCAGCTTTGGTCCCGGATCATCGAGGTAGTGTTTATCAAGGTCTTCGTTGGTACGGTACCACTCTTTGCGCACACCAGAGGTATGGTGTCCTAACAGAGGGACCTTGGCATGCACCAGTATAGGCTTGCGCTCTTTACGCACCCAATTTATGGTGTACTCCATGGTCTTGTACGAGTCAGCAAAGTCGCTGCCATTCACACGTACACGCTCCAGGCCCTTAAAGCCAGCTGCATACTCGTATGCATCCATGGTACGAGCTTCATCACTGCTCACAGAGATGCCCCAGTCATTATCCTGCACCAGGTAGATGACAGGTAGTTGGTGTAGCACCGCAAACTGGAAGGCCTCGCTAACCTCGCCTTCAGTAACGCTGCCATCCCCCAATGAGCAAACAACTACCGGTGGAGTGGGATAGTTAATAAGCTTCTGGTCTTCTATGTATTGAATACCTTGAGCAACGCCGGTTGTAGGTACAACCTGCATACCCGTAGCACTGCTCTGGTGTATGATCTTAGGAAAGTTGTCACGCCGGATGTTTGGGTGATTATAGTAAGCACGTCCACCAGTGAAGGGATCGTCACCTTTGGCCAGCAATTGCAACATCAGCTCGTATGGACGATAGCCCATACCAAGCATGATACTCTCATCGCGATAATACGGGCTTACATAATCACAAGGCTGCAACAGAAAGCCGGTAGCCAGTTGGATAGCCTCGTGCCCACGTGATGTACTATGCACGTATTTGCACACCTGGCGGTTAGCGTCGTAAGTATCGGCCATGGCTCTGGCTGTCATCATCAGCCTGTAAGCCTTCAACAAGAGATCTTTTGATAGCATGTTTTGTTCGCTGTAAAGCAGGCGCAAAAGTACATTTTTGCAATCATGCTGCCTACATATATATCAATCTTGATAAGTTTTATGTTGTAGGTTCTTTTGACGTCAAAATCATATCCCGTTGAGAAACACAGACATATTTTATTTATTGTGCACTGAACCATTACGGGAAAACCTATTTTTGTCATCATTAAACAAACCGTATGCAGTCTTTTGATTATAAAAAACTACTACCGCATGCCGCTATCATTGGCTTGTTTCTTTTGATCTCTCTGTTCTACTCATATCCCGCACTGAAGGGTGGAGTGTTGACTGCCAGCGATAACGTGTCGTGGAAGGCTATGTCACAGGAAGCCCGTGCCTGGTATGAGAAAACAGGTGAGAATACGCTTTGGAGCAATAGCATGTTTGGAGGCATGCCTACCTATACCTATTACATACCCAAATCAAATAATCTGGTGGGTGACATTCATAACTTCATTACCGAAGTATTGCCAAAGCCTGCATATTTTTTCTTCCTGTCCATGCTTGGATTCTATATCCTGATGTGTACCCTGCGTGTAAATCGCTGGCTGGGGGTCATTGGGGCATTTGCATTCACTTTTGCTACTTATAATGTTGAGATCATTGCCACCGGTCATGAAACCAAAATGCTGGCCATGGCCTATATGCCTATGGTACTAAGCGGATTGCTGATAACGTATCGTGGCAATTACCTCGCAGGAGGCGTGTTGCTCGGAGTGTCGTTTGCGCTCTTCAATGCTGCAGGTCATATTCAAATAGAATATTACTTCGGACTCATTACGGGGATTGCAGTTATTGCCTTTTTCATCCAGGCTATTAAGCAGGGACAGCTCAAACGTTTCTTTATCGCGTCCGCTGTTTCTTTGGCTGCTTTTGGTCTTGGTATCGCCACTGGTATGGCAGGCATGCTTCCATTGCAGGAGTATTCTAAAGCCACCATGAGGGGTGGACAAAGTGAGCTTACATTCAACCACGACAAGGAAAAAGCGAAAACCGGTGGTGGACTTGACAAAGATTATGCGTTCCAATGGAGCAACGGCATTGGTGAAACATTCTGCATATTGATACCCGACCTGTATGGTTCATCGGGCAGCGAGCCCCTGGAAAAAGCACCGAAAGCAGGTGAGATCCTTTCCAGCGCGGGATACAACGCGGTACCGCTTTACTGGGGGCCACAACCTTTCCTTGCCGGCCCCGTTTATTTTGGTGCTATCGTTTGCTTCCTTTTCGTATTAGGATTGCTGGTAGTACGTAGCTACCATAAATGGTGGATACTCGCCGCCTGTATCTTAGGTATCATGATGTCGTGGGGTAAAAACCTTCCCGGCTTCAACTATTTCCTTTTTGACAACCTTCCGTTCTATAATAAGTTCCGTGCGCCCTCAACCTCACTCATTATTCCGCAGTTCCTGTTCCCGCTGTTGGGCATCTGGGGGCTTGTAGAGATTATGAACCGTAAAGTAAGCAGCGAAGATCTATTGAAAAAACTGAAGATCGCTCTTGGTGTTACTGCTGGTCTCTGCTTATTGCTCGGCGTAGGTGGCAGCATGTTCTTCGATTTCACAAATGCCACAGAAACAAAATACCCGCAACAGTTGGTAGAAGCCCTGAAAGAAGATCGTGCGGATCTGGCGATGATGTCGGGCTTAAGAAGCGCTGTTTTTATCCTGCTAGCAGGAGGCCTCATTTGGGCATTTATAAAAGACAAGGTTAACGCTACAATTTTTACGGTTGGTATAGGTTTGCTGATGGTTGTCGACCTCGTTCCGGTAGCCAACAATTACCTGAATGAAGATAACTACCAGGACCAGGCAGACTACGAAGCCCTCTTTCAGCCACGCCCTGTCGATCAGCAGATATTACAGGATAAAGATCCATACTACAGGGTGCTTGACCTGTCGCGCAACGTTTATAATGATGCCATGCAGTCTTACTTCCACAAAGCAATTGGTGGTTACTCGCCTGCCAAAATGGAAGTATACCAGGACCTGATAGATGTGCATATGAGCAATCCGTTCAACACAGAAGTATTGAACATGCTCAACACCAAATACATTATCTATAATGCAAGTGAGAATAATCCTGTTGCACAGGTGAATAACACCGCAAATGGTAACGCGTGGTTTGTTGATAGCATTCAATGGGCTAAAACCGCAGACGAGGAGATATTATCAATGAAAGCGCAGGGGCTTGGTGACACCACGATCGTACCAAACCCATGGAATTCAAAACGCGTAGCTATTGTAAGAGAAAGCCACAGGTCAGAGATCGGCAATTATGTATTTGGAAAAGACAGTGCTGCCAGGATCGCACTCACCAAATATGGACTTAACGATCTCGAATATCAATCAAACAATAGCAAAGATGGCCTTGCCGTATTCTCGGATATATACTATGACAAAGGATGGGAAGCATACGTGGATGGGAAGCAAGTGCCGATAACTCGCGTTGACTATCTGTTGCGTGCAGTCAAAGTACCTGCCGGTAATCACAAGATCGAGTTCCACTTCCGTCCTAAAAGCTTTGAAACTGGTAACACAATAGCATTGATAAGCAGCTTACTGTTATTAGGTCTGGGTGTATTCGTACTGGTACAAATATTCAGGGGAAAGAAACCCAATCTCCCTGTTGAAGAACAATAATGGCAATACCTGACGTCATAAGAAGGAATTTAGGCCTGCGAAAGGAAATGAGTGTGGGTTTTTACCTCACTGATTTCCTTTTCAGGAAAATCTTACGCCAAAATTCCGGTGTTACCTGGCCCATTCATCATACCAGTATTATTCATTGTCCGGAGCGGATCACCAGGGGAAAAAATGTATTTCCGGGCGACTCCCCCGGTGTATACATCAACGCCAACAACGGTATCCGCATTGGCGACTACACTAACATAGGTCCTAACGTTGGGCTGGTGTCTTCCAATCACGATTTTGTGAACAACGAAGCATACACACCCGCTGATGGCATCGATATTGGTGCCTACTGTTGGATCGGAATGGGTGCGGTCGTGTTGCCGTCCGTAAAACTGGGCGATTTCACCATTGTGGGTGCGGGCGCTGTGGTTACCAAGAGTTTTACTGAAGGATATTGCGTGATAGCAGGCAACCCTGCGCGGATCATCAAACAACTAAACAAAACCGAATGTGAAGCTTTTGCAGCAGGAAGGAAATAACTCTTTTGTTACCAACTCGCTTTTTATTTTCCTGGTAAGGTTCTTTCCTTCGCTGGCCAATCTTCTCATTGTTATTGCTTTCTCCCGTTATCTTGACCGCGCTGAGTACGGCATCTATCAAGAGTTTTGGGTTCGTTTGCAGGTATTAAGCACTGTGGCCTGTGTCGGCCTGCAGGCTTTCCTGGTAACCTATCAACCAGTGTTGGTAGCAGCCATGATCCGAAGCCTTTCGGTCAAATCAATATTTAAACTAATTGGCTGGATCTGTTTTTGCGCAGCTGTACTCGCCGCCATGCAGGCCGACAACTTCAACTGGACAATGGCCTTCGCCTTCCTGGTGATCTATTCATTATCTATTATTCTCGAGTCTGTACTCATCAGCTTCCGACAGTATGGCATACTTGTATTTTCAAACCTTATTTACACCGTACTCTTCTGCATCGCGCACTGGCTGGTGTTGAGCGAAAGGTGGAGCATTGAAAAGCTGTTCAGTATATTGTTGATATTGGTAGCCGCTAAACTATTGGCGACATACATCGCCTTTAAAAAGGCATTGGCGGGAATGCCTGCACTTAGCAACTCCTACGATCTCCGAAGTGCAAAAACGCTCTGGGCCCATCTCGGCGTTTATGACATTTCCCAGATACTCTTCCGATGGATCGATAAGTTCATTATCACGCTTATTTTCACAGATGAGCTGTCCGCGATCTACTATAATGGCTCGCTGGAAATACCTTTTCTACCGCTACTATTAGGAGCTGTAGGTAGTGCTGCACTCATGCAGCTTTCAGGATTAGGTGATCACGATAAAAGCGTGGAGAATGCAATTTCAGTGGTTAACCGTTCCGGTAAAGTCCTGTCATCGATTGTATTTCCCTTGTTCTTTTTCTTCCTTGTGTTTCGCAAAGAACTGTTCTTGGTATTGCTCAGTGATAAATACCTGCAATCCGTCCCCATTTTTGCCATGGCGATACTGGCTATGCCTCTAAAAACTTATAGCTTTACTACTATTCTTCAAAACCGTCACAGGGGCGATATAATCAATAAAGGCGCAGTATTTGATCTGGTTCTCGCACTGGTTTTGATGTACCCATTATACATTGCTATGGGCTTGCCCGGGGTAGCACTTAGCTTTGTCATTAGCACCTACCTGCAAGCGGGATATTATCTTTATCATTCGGGGCGGGAATTGAGAGTTTCACCTGTTAAGCTGATCCCGGCAGTTAGCTGGAGCATAAAACTTATAGTTTTTGCTTCTTCCTTTATTGCGCTCTATTATCTCTTCGCGGCAAACTATTCACCCGAAATTGTGCTAGTTTTAGGAAGCTCATTTTTGGTGTTTGTGAGTGTGGTGTCTTTGTACATTGAGCTAATAGTAGAAAAAAGAAAGCATGATGCAGCCGAAGAGATCCAGATTTAAAAGCATCGAAAATACCGGCTTCAGTACCAGTAACAATACTGAAGGAGGTCGCCTGACCAACAAAGACGGCTCGATCAATCTACATAAGACAGGTATACCTTTTTGGCGAAGGACCAGCCTATACCATTTGCTTTTGCGCATGAAACGGTGGAAGTTCTTCCTATCTGTGTTTCTGTTTTATACAGTAATGAATATACTGTTTGCGAGTGTCTATCTGATTATTGGCATTGAAAATCTGAAAGGCATACACGATGACAAAAATCTGCTTAATAACTTTCAACAGGCGTTCTTTTTCAGCTCGCAGACATTAACCACTGTTGGCTATGGGCACATTAGCCCAGTGAGTTTAGGCGCAAACATAGTTGCATCCCTGGAATCGTTTATTGGCATCCTTTCTTTCGCCCTCGTTACCGGTTTGTTGTACGGACGTTTTACCCGGCCAAAGGCATATATCATGTTCAGCAGGAATCTGCTTGTGGCACCGCATAAAGGACAACGTGCTATTATGGTGCGGCTAGCTACGTACAAAGACAATCACCTAACAGATGTCGAGGCACAAGTGACATTGTCGATGTACACAGGTGTTGACGATAAAAAAGTGCGCCAGTTTTTTGGTTTGCCACTCGAAATAAAAAAGATCAACTCATTGGCGCTAAGCTGGACCTTAGTGCACCTTATAGATGAAGAAAGTCCCTTATACGGTGTAAGCTATGAAGACATGCGCGACGCCGACCTCGAATTTCTTTATCACATAAAAGGATTTGACGATCATTTTTCTAATACTGTGCAGCAGCGCACGTCGTACGTCTTCTCAGAGATCGCATATGGTGCAAAATTCACACCTGCATTTCATCGTTCTGGAGACAGCACAACCACGATACTTGAACTCGATAGGTTGAGTGAATACAAAGATGTGGAGCTGCCAGACGTGGAAAAATCAGCCATTAACCCGTAAATTCGCAATATGATAGGCACTTCTCACATATCGGCACTTACCCAAAAATACCTGGACCAGGAAGAACGTTTCGGAGCACACAACTACCACCCCTTACCCGTTGTATTGAATCGTGCGTCAGGCGTTTTTGTTTGGGATGTTGACGATAAGAAGTACTATGATTTCCTGTCGGCCTATTCTGCAGTGAACCATGGTCATTGCCACCCAAAGATCATCGCAGCTTTTATCGAACAGGCACAAAAGCTGACGCTTACATCACGCGCCTTCCATAACGATGTGATGGCTGAATACACCGAGTATATCACCAGCTATTTTGGTTATGACAAAGTACTGCCTATGAACACCGGCGTAGAGGCAGTGGAAACCGCTTTGAAACTTGCTCGCAAATGGGCTTACGAAGTGAAAGGGGTGGAGGAGAACAAAGCGAAGATCCTGGTTTGTGCACAGAACTTCCATGGTCGTACACTCAACGTAGTCTCGTTCAGCACAGACCCATCTGCCAAAAACAACTTTGGGCCGTTTACTCCTGGTTACGAAGTAGTAGAATACAATAATATTGCTGCACTTCAAGCAGCACTTCAGGATAAGAATGTTGCTGCCTTTCTTGCAGAACCAATTCAGGGCGAGGCTGGGGTAGTAGTGCCCGACGAAGGTTACCTCAGCACGGCAGCTGCCATGTGTCGCGAAGCCAATGTACTGTTTATTGCAGATGAGATACAAACCGGTCTTGCACGCACAGGTAAAATGCTTGCTTGTGATCATGAGAATGTACGTCCTGACATACTGATATTAGGCAAAGCACTTTCTGGTGGTACTATGCCAGTATCTGCAGTACTGGCCGATGATGAGATCATGCTCACGATCAGGCCGGGAGAACACGGTTCCACTTATGGCGGTAATCCTCTGGCTTGTAAAGTAGCTATCACTGCATTGCAGGTTTTGAAGGATGAGAAGCTGGCGGAGAATGCTGCGATACAAGGCGAATACCTGCGCTCAAAACTAAAAGCGCTCAACAATCCTCATGTCTCCATCATCCGTGGCAAGGGGTTACTCAATGCTATTGTAATCGATCACGTTAACAAAGATGCGGCATGGGATCTGTGCCTCCATTTGAAAGACAACGGCCTGCTTGCTAAACCTACACACGGCGATAAGATACGCTTCGCACCTCCACTGGTGATTACCCGTGAAGAGATGGATGACTGTATCAGTATTATTTCTAAAAGCCTGCAAGCTATTTCATGATCAAACCGCCTGAACAAAAAGCGGTTACCGAACCTGTAATTGATATTCTAGTTGGTATCTCCGACGGACTGGTAGTTCCATTTGCGTTGGCCACCGCCGTCAGCCGAATTACAATAAACACTATGACTGTGATCGGCTGGACGCTGGCTGCAATTGTAGTCGGCTCAGTGTCAATGGCACTAGGTAGCTATTTTGCTGCTAAAGAAGACGATCATGACCTAACGCACGAACAGCATTTGATGGAAAACCTCGAGTTGGAACCTGAAGTGGTCAGTGCGATATCGGAAGAAACGAAACAGGGCCAGCAGCAATGGGAAGAGTTGGCTGCGCAATATGGTTTATCACCTTCTTTTGATGCTGCTAAAGCCAGGAACAGTGCTTTCAATATTGGCCTTGCTTACGCGTTTGGAGGATTGATACCATTGATCCCATTTTTTTTTACAGCTTCAGTTCAGCAAGGTTTCAAGCTATCGGTGATCTCAACAGCTATTTGTCTACTGGTTTTCGGATTTTTGAAAGGACGTTACACGAGCCAAAATGCGATAAACACCGCATTCATCCATATTCTAAGAGGAGCTACTGCGGCGGTAGCCGCGTACGTTGTTGCGGGGTTATTTACTTAGCGTCCTTTACTTCTGTGAGCTGACCTTTCGGGTAAGTAATATCTTCAAGATATAGGCCGTGTCCGGCTACACTAAAATCTGCTTTGGTGCAATCGCGCCCTTCAATTATCTGTCTGAATGCAGCTGTATCGCAACGGCCACGCGCAACCTGCAGCTGTGTTCCTACCAGTCCCCGTACCATGCCTCGCAAAAAGCGGTTGGCCTCAACTATATAGTGTAGCTCGGTTTCGTGCTGCTCCCAATAAGATTGAAGGATGGTACACTTAAATGTCCTTGTTTGTGTATTTCGCTTGGAGAAGGTCTCGAAATCTGTATACTCTTTAATGATCGCAGCTGTTTCCTGTAGTGCCGCTACATTGATAGTATACGGAAAATACAATGCACGGTTCACCAGGAACGGATCCTTTTTTGAATATATCCTGTATCGATATCGCCTGCTTATAGCTGCAAAACGTGCGTTGAACTCCGGATCGTGGGTTTGAAACATACGACTCACCGACAGCGTTGGGGGCAGTATTGCATTTAACTTATAGAGAAATGCAGGATGCAGTGGCGCTTCAAAATCGAAATGATAATAATTACACAGTGCGTGAACACCTTCGTCGGTACGGCTGGCGCCGAATGATATCACCTCTTTTCTTAGGAGCGTAGACAGTGATTTGTTGATAGCGAGCTGTACGGTAGGCAAATCGCCCTGTAACTGGGAACCATGAAATGCAGTACCATCATATTTAACCTCAAGAAAATAGCGCGCCATAACAGGCAGCAAAAATAACGTTGTGGCGGCGTAATACCTACACGACCGGCTTACGTACACCGTGCCGCTTCTTCCGCTTTTCTACCTGGCGACCAATAAACCAGAATGAAACACCCAACATCAGGAAGAAAAGTCCCTTATTCATCGAATCCCAGAAGAACTCAAAATACCTGCTGTATAGATTTAATATCAGGAAGAACACACCAAAATCCCGGGTTGCATCGTCGCGGTATTTAATACCGTAATAGAATGCACCTGCGGCAGTTAGTCCAAACACTACCGAATAAGCCAAAACATAGGTCTGTCGTACTTTTGACCATTCATCGAGCGAACCGAAATTGCCGAATATCGATACACCCCACAGACCCGTAAAAAAGATGATGAGCCCAGCCAGGTAAGTAATGCGTTGTGTAAAAGAAAGCCTTGCCACACGTGATTGCAACCACGCCAACGCAATGACCAACACACCAAATACGGTGAAGCGCATAGGGTAGTTCATGCCGAGGAATAGGTTATCCGTACTTTGCCACGTGCTGAATGCACCAAACCATCCCATGAAAGCGAGTATAGCACCTATCCACAGCGCGCGGGAGTGGAGGAAGATCGCTTCGGCCAGCAACATGGCAAATGCTGCTAATAGAAAACCATTGTGTGACGCGCCAAACCCGGTATCCTTACAGATATACACCAGAGAAGTTAATGAGATCAACCCACCAAGAACCATATACACTTCGTAGGCGGGTATGCTATATTGCTGACGTCTCTTCTTAACAAAACCAAACCACAACGCGCCGAGAACCGCAGAAATAAGAGCAATAACAATATTGCTTAATGCAAAATAAGACTTGATTTTCTCTAACAGCTTTTCATCGATGAATATGGCGCCAAAAGCCAGAATGGTGCACGAGATGGCTACCAGAAAGAAATACTGCGCGATCTGCTGGCGTTCATTGCGTTTTAGCTGGACCGATTTGCGCAGTTCACCTGCCTGATCGTGGCTTATTTTGCCTTCTTGCTCCCAGTCATCAATAGCACGTTTTAGTGCCTTCCATTCGTTCTTTTCAACTTCCATCAGCAGTTATTCGCTTGCTAAGATACGAAATGCAGAGGCGTATCGACTATGTCGATAAAGACTTACAGTTTACCAAAAGACATTTACACGCTGCATTATTTCGTTTCCTCCCGGCGTTCAAATGTTTCTTCACCGAGTTCGAAGCCCACTGCCGTAATAGCACCAGTGAGCCGGATGCCATTTTGATCGAAAGTGAAGGTTTTAGCCGTTTCATCACCGATCACATCTTTCAGAACTATGCGATTGTGCTCACTATCCTGGTACTCTTCATAAACACCTGTATAACCTCCGTTTTTGAATTTAAATTCATAGCTATGCGAGTTTGCACCGGCAAAGCTCTCTACATAATAGCCGGCCATTGAGCCCGTCAACACGCTATTACCCGCCGCAGCATCGGCGCCGGGTGGTTCCGGTGTTAACGGGGTGGCAGCTGTAGAATCGGTGATCTGAGCAGTAGTATTTCGATTCTCCTGACTGCCACAGCCATACAACCCTATTACCAGTAGAAATCCTATTATCTTCTTCATATTGATGCTTTGATCTGTTTAGATCCTTAAAGATAAGTTATAACAATACTAATATTTCAGATCTGTTTAAAGTATTCACCTGAAAACCGGGGTATTCTACGTACCTTCGCGGCTCATTTTAGACTACAGGAATAACTCAAATGCTTTCAGTTTCAAATCTATCGCTGCGCTACGGCAAGCGGGTATTGTTCGAAGACGTAAATATCAGGTTCACCGAAGGGAATTGCTATGGTATCATAGGCGCCAACGGGGCAGGGAAGTCTACCTTCCTGAAGATCCTTTCCGGCGAAATTGATCCTACTACCGGAAAGGTAGAGATCGGCAAAGACCAGCGTATGAGCGTACTGAAGCAGAACCACTATGAGTTCGATGAGGTACAGGTGCTGCAAACCGTGATGATGGGGAATACCAAGCTTTGGAAAGTGATGCAGGAAAAAGACGCTCTGTATGCTAAAGAAGACTTCACAGAAGCCGATGGCCTCAAAGCCGGCGAACTGGAAGGCATTTTCGCAGAAATGGATGGCTGGAACGCAGAAAGCGACGCCGCTACCATGCTGAGTAACCTGGGAATCAAAGAGGATGTTCACTACAAGCAACTAAAAGAACTGGATGGTAACCAGAAAGTGCGTGTGCTATTAGCACAAGCGCTGTTTGGCCATCCTGACATACTACTGCTCGATGAACCTACCAACGACCTGGATATGGAAACCATCGGCTGGCTCGAAGACTTCCTGGCCGACTACGACAAGATCGTACTGGTTGTATCGCACGATCGTCACTTCCTGGATGCTGTGTGTACACACGTGGCAGATATCGACTTCGCTAAGATCACCATCTTTACCGGTAACTATTCATTCTGGTACGAGTCTAGCCAGCTGTTGCTGAAACAACGTACCGATGCAAATAAGAAGGCAGAAGACAAGATCGCGGAACTAAAAGAGTTCATCGCGCGCTTCTCGGCCAATGCCTCTAAATCGAAACAAGCCACCAGCCGTAAAAAGGCGCTGGATAAGATCAAACTGGATGATATGACGGCTTCAAACCGTAAGTATCCTGCTATCCTATTCAATAACCAGGTGCGTGATGCAGGTGACCAGATACTGGAAGTAAAAGGCTTGAGCAAAACACAGAACGGTGAAGTGATGTTCAAAGACATCAGCTTTGATGTAAAACGCGGCCAGAAGATCGCTATCCTGTCGGATAATGGCCTGGCAACATCTGCATTTTACAAAATACTGATGGGCGAGGACAACGACTTCCAGGGCAATTTCAAATGGGGTGTAACAATTACTCCTACTTACCTACCTAATGACAATAGCGAGTATTTCGTTGGCAAAGACCTCAACCTTATCGACTGGCTGCGCCAGTATTCTGAAGAAAAGGATGAGACCTTTATCCGCGGCTTCCTTGGCCGTATGCTGTTCTCGGGCGAAGAAACGCTGAAGAACTGCCAGGTACTGAGCGGTGGTGAGAAGATGCGTTGCATGATCAGCCGTATGATGATGCTGAAAGGCAACGTACTGCTGTTTGATGAGCCAACCAACCACCTTGATCTGGAGAGCATTACTGCCCTCAACAACGGTCTGAAAGACTTCAAAGGCACGATCCTATTCACAACGCGAGATCATGAACTGGCACAGACAGTAGCCGACAGGGTACTGGAACTGACACCAAACGGCCTCATCGATCGCGAAATGAACTTCGATGATTATCTGAAGGACGAACGCGTTAAGAACTTACGTGCCGAAATGCACGGAGTAAGCGTAGCCTAATCCAGTACAGGCAACACTATAGCTGACGGATGTTCGGCATCATGATATAAGCGGATGGTAGACTTTACAAAGTCTTTATCATCCGCTTTGTATATGTTGACAAACTGTTGCGGATTACGGTCTACCAACGGGAACCACGTGCTCTGAACCTGCAACATAACCTTATGGCCCGCTTTGAACACATGCGCCACGTCGGGTATGGTGAAGCGCACCTTGGTTATTTCTTTGGGTGTAAATGCTTCCGGATGCTCAAGGCTATTGCGGTAGCGGCCACGCATTACTTCTCCGCGTACCAGCATCTGGTAGCCGCCCATAGGGTAGTTCTTACCGTTGCCTTTTATGCTGTCTGGATAGCTGAAATCATCCGGGAATACGTCTATCAGCTTTACAACAAAATCTGCATCAGTTGTGGTTATCGAAGCGAAGAAATCGGCAATAACTGGTCCAGCCAATGTAAGGTCTTGCTTCAGTACATCAGTCTTAAAAACTAACACATCAGGTCTGCGGGAAGCAAAGCGCTGGTCATCTGTCATGTATTCTTTTACGCGGCCAAAGTGCACGTCCTCGGTATAAGGTACGGGATTGGCCGGATCGCTGGTATAACGGCTGTTGCCGCCGTCTGGGGCAGGCTTAGAGAAGGAGAGTGCACCACCGGGTTGCAGGTATAGCGCTTTCTCATTCATGCCTTTGGGTGGCCATTGGTTGAAGCCTCTCCATCGATCAACACCACTGAAATAGATATTAGCCTCTTTGATGAAGTCGATGTTACCCTTGCCTTTGAGGTAGTAGTTGAAATAGGGCACCTCAAAATGCTCCTGATAGTATTTAGACAGGTTGCTGCCAAAGCGGATATTGCCCAGGTATTCATAGCTATTCAACGCCCAGTTATTGTGTGCCCATGGGCCCATGATCAGCCTGTTATCGTTCTTTGCTTTGTGCTCTATGGCCTGGTACAAGTTCCATGCACCATAGCAATCCTCCGCATCAAAGGTGCCACCAACTACAAGGGTAGCGGTCCTTTTCGGAATATGCTGCACATGACTGCGGGTGTTGCGCACCTGCCACCATTCATCATAGTTCGGGTGTGCATAGAGATCGTTCCAGAACTTGATACTATCGCCCATAAGGGCTGCAAAATTCTTCAAAGCGCCGGTTTCGAGGTAGAACTTGTAATTGTCCTTGCTATAGTAGTCAAAGCCCTTAGGCCAGGTTTTAACCGGGTATGGACGGGGCTTACCAAACGAGCTATAGAAACCAAATGCATCCAGCAACATGAAGGCGCCATTGTGGTGGAAATCATCACCGGCAAACCAGTCGGTAACCGGTGCCTGCGGACTAGCAGCCTTCAATGCAGGGTGCTGGCTTAAAGCTGCCATAGTTGCATAGAATCCGGGGTATGAGATACCAAATGCTCCGACCTTGCCATTGTTATCTTTCACGTTCTTCAGCAGCCATTCTATAGTGTCATAAGTATCGCTCGCTTCATCAATTTGTTGTCGGTTGTTGTCGCTTTTATGGTCGTTATAGGGGCGCACATCTTCGAACACGCCTTCACTCATCATGCGTCCACGAACGTCCTGTAGCACGATCACATAACCTTCATGCAGGTAGTTCATCCAGTAATTATTCCAGAAAGCCTTGAATGCGTCCTCGCCATAGGGGGCTATGGAATAAGGCGTCCTGTTGATGAGTATCGGATGCTTTTCGGCACGGTCTTTTGGTTCATAAACTGCAGTGTAAAGGCGGATCCCGTCCCTCATCGGTATGTAGATTTCCCGTTTTGTGTAATGTTGCCTTACCCAAACTGAGTCAGATTTTGCGTCTGCAAGGCATTGAGCCGGAATGATAAAGAGCAGCAAATGAAAGAGGTACTTCATAAGGGCTTAAATTTCTAAAAATAATTACAGAATTTTAATTCGATATCCGCTTCATTCCACATATATTTACATATAATAGTTTTTGAGGGGAGTAGATTCCGCGATCGTTTAAGAGTTTTTTAAGGCTAAGTTTTCCTCTGTAACACGCTGCTGGCAAGGATTTTATAAGTATTACCTCTTGAGGGATATAATTTCTATACTGTATTAAAACTAATCTGCCGTTATGAAGAGTTACCAAAACCAATTGGATCGATTTCGTGACATCGCTAAGAAGTTGGTTGATGACCATTCTGCAGAGCTTTTTACCGGTAGCAGGACAGCTACGACCGAAAGGCACCAGGTGATCAATGATGCGTATTACAGTCATCTTGATTCGCTGGGAAAACAGCTGGACGAGCATGCCCAGAAATTTATTGGTACAGCAAGGCAAGGCGGCGAAGACCTTAAGTCTGAAATTTGGAACACGTGCAAGAAGTACCTGGAACAATTCGTTAAAAGAAACCAACCAGGGTAATTGTTGTCGAACCTTATAATGATTACCCAGTGGCAATAGAGGCGACCCATACAGGTTGCCTTTATTTTTTGGTACAGGTGATAGGAGGTGGTGGTTCATGGTGCTGGATTTTGTTACAGTCATGAACTTATGTTCAGTGAAATGTATAACGTCATAACTCCCAAGTTTCTACTTAACATAATATAAATTATGGAACAGAAATGGATACCAGATTTTCTGGCTGTCTTGATTGTCAATGCTTTGTGTCTGGAGACTGTTTGGTTTCATGTGGTTTATAGTGGTTCCGTATCATTAGCTATCCTTATTATATACCCTCACTATCCTGCATCTCAAGTGGCTTTTTCTTTGGGTAATGCCAGCCAGTTGGTATGTGTTTCAGCTTTGCGGATGGCATTTTTGTCGATCGGTTCCAGGCCAGAATCCCCGATCACGTATACTGTATAGTCAGCACCGGTCAGCGTGTCGAACAGCTCGTTTACGTGTTCGTCGGCTTCCAGGAATATGCCCGGCCTGAAACGCTCCATAGTATTTTTGGCGCCGGCCAATACGTCTGGTTCAGCGCCCTGCACGTCCATTTTTATGAAATCGACCTTGCTGATCTCCTCGGCGCTGACCATGCTGTCCAGCGTGCGTTGTGGCACGTCAACAACATCGGTAGCTCCATGGTATTTGCTGCTCATACCCGAGTTGAAATAATCGTCGGGATAAACGTTGAACTGGATGGTACCGTCTTTTTCGCCTAAGGCTATATCCAGGCAAACGACGTTGTTTTTCTTATTGATAACCTGGGCGTTATGCTTAAGCCTGTTAAAAACATCCTTATTGGGTTCAAAGGCATACACCTTTCCATTATCGCCCACCAGATTCGCCAGCAAGATCGTTTCAGTACCGATATTGGCGCCGGCTTCAATGACCGTGTCGCCGGGTTTTATGAATCTGCCCAACACGTTGTTGGTGCTTTTTTCATATTCGGCGAAGAAGAAAACATTCCAGCCAATAAGGTCTTTCGTATTCACCATCAGCTTATAGCCCGGTTGTTTCACCACGATATCAATACCCTGTACGGATGGCGACGTATGGTTGTAAATGCCCATCGCCACACGCCTTTTTAACCGCGAAGGCACCAGTGGTAAGATCATTTTTCCGAACGCCAAACGGCATAATTCACTGTTCTGGCTCATGTATTAGTTATAGAGTTATAAGTGTATAAGATAGGTTTTTTCTTCAATAACTAAGATTAAACGCCTTCAAATTGTAGCACGTTCAAACTTTTATAGAGTCCATCCACTGCCATAAGCTCGTGGTGTGTACCCGATTCGCGAACCACGCCGTGTTCCAGCACTATGATCTTATCGGCATTGCGGATGGTCGACAGTCTGTGCGCGATCACGAACGATGTCCGGTTCTTCATCAGGTTATGCAAGGCATCCTGCACCAGCGATTCAGATTCTGAGTCCAGCGAGCTGGTGGCTTCATCCAGTATCAGGATGGCCGGATCTTTCAATATGGCTCGGGCTATCGCTATACGCTGGCGTTGACCGCCCGATAGCTTCATACCGCGCTCACCAACCACGGTCTGGTAAGCTTCTGGGAAACGGGCTATGAATTCGTGGGCATTTGCTTTGCGGGCTGCTTCTTCAACTTCGGCCTGGGTGGCGTCTGGCTTACCGTAGGCAATGTTCTCGAATATAGTACCGCCAAACAGCAACACGTCCTGCGGAACCAGCGCCATCTGCTTACGCAGCTGTGTCAGCGGTATCTCGCGGGCATCGCGACCATCAAACAAGATGCGGCCATTGGTAGGCTCATAGAATCGCAACAGGATCGATACAAGGGTACTTTTACCGGCACCGCTCGGACCAACAATGGCTATCTGCTGGCCCCGTTCTGCGTCTACGGATACATCTTTCAATACAGGAACCTCGCTGCGGCTTGGATAGCTGAAGGCAATATGCTCCAGGGTTACCTGGCCCGATAGTTTGAATTCGTTCTTCAGATCTTCTTTTACAACGCTCACATTTTCAGGCTCTTCCTTCAATAGTTCACGTACGCGCTGTGTAGCGCCCAGCGTCTTTTGCAGCTGGCTGTACAGGTCGGCAAAGCCCGCCATGGTACCGCCCACAAAGGCTGTGTACACTACGAAGGCGGTCATATCACCGAACGATAACAGTCCTTGCTGCATCAATCCCGCGCCGTACCAAACCACCAGTACAATGGCACCAAATACGCTGAATAATAAAAACGATACGAATGCTCCCCTGAACCTGCCGTTCTGGATGGCCAGCTTCACCACATCGTTGATGCTTTTAGAATAACGCTGGCTCTCGTACCACTCATTAGAAAAAGATTTTACGTTGCTGATGCCTTGTAAGGTTTCCTGAACGATGGTTCCTGAATCGGCCAGTTGGTCTTGTGCGGTACGGGCCAGTTTGCGGATACGCTTGCTGAAGACAAAGGCTATAACGATGATGACCGGAATGATGGACAGCATCATCAGGGTCAGTTTGGGTGATATATATAAAATAAGACCAAGTCCGATCAACAGGGTCAGCACTCCCCTTAGCAATTCCGCCAACATCACGGTCACCGCGTCTTGTATCTGGGTCACGTCGGCGCTGATGCGACTGGAAAGCTCACCTACCCGGCGCTGCGAGAAGAAATCCATGGGCATCATGATAAGGCGCTTATATATGTCCTTACGCATATCAGCCACAGCGTTCTCGCCCACCGATGTGAACAGGTAGATACGCATGAACGACACTACCATTTGCACCATGAGCAGAGCTATCATTACCAGGGCTATCTGCGTAGGTGTATACTTGGCGGTGTGCATTTCCATAGCATGGGCGCTGTCTATCAGCTGCTTCAGCAGGTACGGAAAGGCCATAGTAGTAAGGCTGGAGAGGGTGATGAACGCCAGTCCGCCGATGAACTGCGCCTTGTATGGCTGCACATACCGGAATATGAGCATGCCTTCTTTCAGGTTCTCTTTGGTAAACTTCAGCTTTGGTATATCGTCTTTTGCGCCGTTTTTATCTCTTCTAGCCATGTGGGATCTTGGAAATTGTCGCAAAGCTACGGGCTATTGCTGTTTTTAGGTGATTTTTTCGGTTAATGGGGACATATTGTCGGTCGAATCTCTTATTTGGCTTTTGGGGCATATCTGTTTCATTGGGCTTTTTTGCTTTTCTCACCCCTTCTTCTTTTGTCTTGAAACAAAAGAAGAAGCAAGAAAAAGTCAAGGCTTAGCGACTCAAGCTAAAAAACGCCTTCACTACGCTGCATTGAAATAGCTTATTATCATCTGCTGTAGTATATGCCGGGCAATGTTGATCTCTACTTTTCATCGCTACTGTGACTTTCAATGCGGTCGCTCCGTTCCACCATTTTTCTTAACGCTTTCGTCGCTCATGCCGGTTTTCGAAATCTGCGAAATCATTTTAATCATTTTTAATCAGCGGTTCAGACAATGCCGGGTGGCCCTTTAAACCTGGTCCTGACGAGTGGGATACCTGGCTGGCGTTTGGCGTAGTTTGGGTCGTCGGGGTGATAGAGCCAGCTGGTTTCCTGTTCTATTTGTGCTTTGGTTTCTGGTGGTGCGTTGCGGTGTTTAGCAAATTTCCGCAGGTCGTTGAGTTGCTTGTAGGTGGTGCTGCACTGGTTCTTCAGGTAGTAGTCGTATTCGTCTTGCAGGAGCTCGTTTAGGGGTGTGTAGCCTTGCTTTAGGAGTTGGAGATGTGTGGGTTTGGGTGGTGGTTCTCGCTCCGGTTGGGCTTTTTCTCTTTGCGAGTGGACATCCCCCCGGCTTTTATCTTGCGTCGCAGTTTGGCAAGCCGCGCCCCCTTGTAAGGGGGCTGTTGTTGTCGTTTGTTGTCGGTTTGACCCCTCCCGGCCTCCCCTCGCCGCTAGCGCTGATTTTGATGGCGCGGCTAAGGGGAGGTGACTATCGATTGGGCTTTCGTTTTGTGTTATTGCGTCTTTCGATTGGACTGGATGCTGACTCCCGGGGGATTCTTCGCTGCGCTCAGAATGACAATTGCTATTTACCGGTTTTATCAGTGCATGATTGAATGGGTGGAATTGCCAGCCGGCTGCGTGTTCGGCTTCGTAGCGGTGGCGGTGGTGGAGGAAACGGAGTCCGCACATGGTTTGGATGGCGGTAAGGGTTTCCAGTTTTGCAGGGTCGGGATTCTTGCAGTATTCCGTTACCAGTCCTTCTATGATCTTTTCATGATGCTGGTATCCGTCGTCGTCTACGGGGCGGGCGTTGAATTCTTTTATCGCCTGCTCTTCTTCCTGTTTTAGTTGCGGCGTCATGCGGGCTGCACGTTCCGCATCTCTTTTCTCTTCGCGCTTTTTTTGCAGCGGAAGGAATTGGTGGGCTGTATGATTATTGTCTGGCTGGCAGCGCCACGTTGGACCATCGGGATCGAAATAAGCCTCCATGGTATTGCGGGTTACCGTGTTGTATTCTTCCCAGGGCAGCTTGTTCATGTATATCCTAAATCTCACCGGCTCTTTAGACTTCTCTTCTTTTTCTTTCTTCTCCCCTGCGGCTCTCCCCTTTTGGTACCACCCTTCCATCATGGCGTATTTATGTATGGCGCTCAGTATCTGCGCATGGCTGGGCGTGACGGGGTGCGTAACAAAACCATTGGTCGTGCGCCAGACCTTATCGCTTTCCAGCACGCCCTCTGCCGTAAGGGTTAGGATCTGTTTGGCGCGCTGCTGGGTGAGGTATTTGAATTTTACGCGGGTTTTCCCCTCCTCTTCTGCTTCCTGCTGCCACGCGGCTGTTTTGGCATTTACAGCGGCTGCGATCTCGGGGTTGTTTTGCAGCAGGCGGTTGGCTGCGTTCTTGAGCGATGATTCGTTGGCTTTGGGATAAGCAGCCTGATAGGCTTGGCGTTTGTCTCCCGTGCGCAAGTACTCGCGCAGGAAGGTTTCCTGGTTGGCATTCATGATAGGGTGATTTTATCGGTTATTTGTTCATAACACAAATATACGAAAAATAAGTAAATAAAAACGAAACAACATCTCCCCTCCTCAGCTTGAGGAGGGGCCGGGGGTG
This sequence comes from Polluticoccus soli, assembly GCF_029269745.1. Classification (NCBI taxonomy): domain Bacteria; kingdom Pseudomonadati; phylum Bacteroidota; class Chitinophagia; order Chitinophagales; family Chitinophagaceae; genus Polluticoccus; species Polluticoccus soli. Next base: position 791,216 of record NZ_JARJHT010000002.1, read on the forward strand.
GTTGATGAGGATTTGTAGCACAGCTAAATCGTAGCCAAGTGCAAGACATGAGGCCTCACCACTTTCTTCAGCTTTTTAACCACCCCTGCACCCCTCCTTAAAACAAGGAGGGGAAAAAGAAGGAAGCCCCCTCCTCAACTTGAGGAGGGCCGGGGGTGGTTGATGAGGATTTGTAACACAGCTAAATCGTAGCTAAGTGCAAAACATGAGACCTCACTACTCTCCTCAGCTTTTCAACCACCCCTGCACCCCTCCTTAAAACAAGGAGGGGAAGGAAATTATTTATTAATTTCAGGTACCATGCAACTCCACAATAGATCCGATCTAAAAGCTCTAAGGAAAAACCTGAGAAATAATGCTACTCAGGGCGAAAAGGAATTATGGAAATTGCTGAGAGGCTCCGGGCTTGAGGGAAAGAAATTCAGACGACAACATAGCGTGGGTGGATATATACTCGACTTCTATTGTCCCTCGGAGAGACTTTGTATTGAACTGGATGGTGAAGCCCATTTCACGGAGGAAGGAAGAACGCACGACGAAAAGCGAACAAAATTTCTTGAGGAAAATTTTATAACGGTACTGCGCTTTGAAAGTGGGTTGGTGATGCAGTTTCCAGAAGAAGTGTTGGCAACCATTAAGGCGATTTTTCGGGCTAAATAGTATTAACCTTTAGAAACCAATTCACTCGTTACCCCAGGCTTGCAACTCGAGATACCAGATCGTAAATTTACGCAAGCGTTTACTACAGCCAATCTATGAAAAATCTGCTTGCCACATTCTTCCTGTCTCTGTCTTTCATTTCCGTCTTCGGTCAGGAAATGGAGAATGAAAGTAAAACGTCGGTTTCCCGTTTTATTGACTATGTTAAGCATGAAAAAAAGGATGAAATAGCTAAACTTGTCGAGTTCCCGTTTGAAAGGCAATATCCTCTTCCCTCAATAAAGAACCGAAATGAGTTTCTGATCAGATATAATGAAGTATTTGATGATCGCCTTATTAAAATGATAATAAATTCTAAACCAGATAAGGATTGGTCAGCAGTCGGGTGGCGAGGAATCATGTTTTTGGATGGTGACATTTGGCTTGACTACGATGGTAGGCTGCTGGCTGTAAATTATCAATCAGAAATAGAAACAAAAAGAAGAAGTGACCTGATCGAACAAGAGAGAAGCAAATTGCACGAATCGATCAAGGCATTTGATAGGCCACTACACATCCTTGAAACGAAAAAATACAGGATCAGAATAGATGACCTAGGCGAGAACAACTTTCGATACGCTTCCTGGACCCTGCCAGCACCTATGAGTGAGCAACCAGATATTGTTATTGAAAATGGAGAAATTGAATTTGATGGAACCGGTGGCAATCACAGTTTTATTTTCAAAAACAAAGAATACGTCTACGAATGCAGTATTATAGTAATGGGAGAAGATAATGCACCACCTGCATTGTTGACACTGCATAAAGGAGAAAAGATGATATTAAATCAGCCGGCAGTAATAATAAAAAAGTGATTCCTATTCAACTCCACTTCATTCTTGCACCTCCACCCCATCCACCCTATCTTTAAACCATGCGCTACCCTGGCTTTATAGACTATGCACCACTAACCGATAAGGACATGGAGGTGCTGCAGCGGGTACGTGCGCAGCGATGGCGCACTAATGTGAAGCGGTTGCAGATCACGTACCTGGTACCGTTGGCGCTGTACGGGGGCTTGCTACTGCTGATATTTCTGACTACGGGCTGGCCGCATCATCTGCACGAGGTACTGACCTATTCCGTTTTTCTCATTCCCGGTTATTTGCTGATAACGCTGGCAAACCTGTACCTGCTGGCCATGACCATGTGGCCTATCAATAAAGACATACGCGGCGGACAAAAAGCGCGTATCGTTTTTGACCCAGAGCCGTACGTGGTAGAAGCCGAGAACGTTAGCTTTTACGCCAAAACAGGCCTGCCCGATCTTCCTTTTGTAGAAGTAGGCCTGGATGTCTACCAATACCTTGATATTATCAACGAAATGGTGCTGGAGCTCAGTCCCAATACCAGGATAGTGTTGGGCATCAAGACCATGGAGCAGGCCGGGATGACACGGCTTAGTTGACCACCGCTGTTGTCATACCATACTAATAACTGTGAAATCACTGGTGCTTCTTAGCGGGCTTATTCAGCGGGATATGCATATCCTCGCTGATGATCTCGCGGACCATGGTATCGTATTCGCCGAGAGAGATCGGCTTGTGGTAAAAATTGTTGGCGCCCAGGTTTTTGCAACGCTGCTCTTCTTCAGGGTGGCCCGATGAGGTGACCACTACTACACAGATGTCTTTGAGCTCCGGTGTTTCCCTTATCTCTTTGAGGGCTTCGTAGCCATCTTTGATGGGCATATTGAGATCGAGTAAAATAATAGACGGTAAAACCGGCGGCTCGCCGTTCTCGCCCGGCGCCAGGAGCTCAGTCATCTCCAGCCCGTTGTTCGCAAATTCAACCTGGCAGCCCGAGCAGTTCCGCACAAACGCGTCCATCATGAACTCCTGCTCATCTCTGTCGTCCTCTACTATCAGTACTGTCATCTTACTCATATCTGATGAATTTCGGTCGTCAACTTCTTCTATAAAACTAAGCCTTTAAACGTGAATGTGCCGTTATATATAACTGCTGCTGCAATGCTATTTAAGACAGCGCGTTATGTATATCATACTCTGTTTCATATTCAGCAGTTAACATGATAGCGTGTAAAACTAACCCAGAGATAACCCATACTGGAATAGTTTTGCTGCACTGTAGCGCATGGAGATCATATTGCTTGTGCTTGGCGGCCTCGGTTTGTTCCTGTTCGCTGTCAACATGCTGTCTACCACACTCAACGATCTGCTGGGCGATAAGGCGAGGCACGTCATCAGGAAATACGTCTCCAATATCCTTTCCTCCATTCTCACAGGTCTTATTGTCACCATCATACTCGATTCATCATCAGCAGTTATCATCCTCACCATCGTGCTTGTCAACGCACGGGTGCTGACCTTTCACCATGCTATGGGTATCGTGATGGGCGCCAATATCGGTACTACCTTCTCCTCTCAGCTCATAGCGCTGGATATTGGTAAATATTCACCCATCGCCATCGTAGCAGGTGTTATCATGAGCCTGTTCAGCCGCAGCGACAGGCTTTCGAAAACAGCAAGGGCGCTTATCTATTTCGGCATACTGTTCTTTGGCTTGTATACCATGGAGCGCTCAGTAGAACCGCTGCGTGATGACGGAACTTTTATACAATGGATGCACCGATTGAACAACCCACTGAAAGGCGCAGGCGCGGGTGCATTAGTTACACTCATCATCCAATCATCGAGCGCTACGGTAGGTATCGTCATAACACTGGCCAAGAAAGGATTGATAGAACTGCCGGGCGCGCTGGCAGTAATGCTGGGTGCAGAGCTGGGCACTTGCTCAGATACGTTGATAGCAACCATCCGTTCCAACAGGCAGGCGATAAAGACGGGTTTGTTTCACCTTGGTTTTAACCTGGTGAGTATCATACTCGGGCTTATCTTCTTTCAGCCGTTCGTACATTTTATCTATTTTCTTTCGGGGCGAGCCAGCCTGGCGCAACAGGTAGCAACGGGCCATATCATGTTCAATGTACTGGGTGTTATCCTGTTCCTGCCTTTTGTAAAACTCATAGCGCGGCTCCTGGATTGGATGGTACCTGATAAACCCGAAGCGTCCATGCGATCGCCGGTGACGGGTTGAATGTTTTTTTCTTGTGCTCGTTTTTCGTTTCCGCTTAACTTAGCCTGATAAGAGATTGCTATGAAGATCGCCACATACAACGTGAATGGAGTGAACGGACGCCTGCCGGTATTGCTGCGCTGGCTGGAAGAAGCTGCACCTGATATAGTTTGCCTGCAGGAACTGAAAGCGCCGCAGGAGAAATTTCCCGAGAAGGAGATCCGCGACCTTGGGTACACACCCATCTGGCACGGACAGAAAAGCTGGAATGGCGTAGCGATCTTATCAAAGTCGGGCGATATAATGGAAATGAGGCGTGTGCTGCCCGGCGATCCGCAGGATGAACACAGCAGGTATATAGAGGCAAAGGTGGATGGTATCATAGTGGGTTGCTTATACCTGCCCAACGGCAACCCTGCACCGGGACCAAAGTTTGAATACAAGCTCAACTGGTTTGAACGTTTCATAACACATGCTGCAGAGCTTTGGACACTGGACATTCCTGTAGTGCTGACAGGTGACTACAACGTGATGCCCACCGAGATAGACGTATACAAACCTGAGCGCTGGGTGAATGATGCACTCTTCAGGCCCGAGATAAGAGCTGCGTTTCAAAAGCTATTAGACCAGGGGTGGACCGATGCGCTGCGCAAGCTGCACCCCGGCGAAGTGATCTATACATTCTGGGATTACTTCCGCAATGCATACGAGCGCAATGCAGGATTGCGCATCGATCACTTCCTGCTTAGCAAGCATGTAGACAAGCGACTAAAGGCTGCCGGTGTTGACCACCATGTTCGCGGCTGGGAAAAGAGCAGCGACCACGCGCCGGTATGGATAGAGCTGAAGTAAAAGCATTAGCATTTTTCAAACACATATAATTTTAACTTAAATCATAAGAGATTCATATTGTTTCCATTATTGCCCAAAAAGGGCAATAAATTGCCTATCTTTGCGTAGCATTTAACCAAAGAAGAAACACTATGAATTTGAAGAAGAAGTCAATAATTGCAACATCATTTATCGCCCTAATATCAGCCTCATTTGTTTCGTTTGCCGGTGCTGAACGTCCGGTAGCAGAAAGGGTGAGCGTACCAGCAACAGCAAGTGCCAGTACCCCGGTTACAAAAGTTGCTGCAGTAGCTACTAATACTGTATCTACAGTTGCTAACCTGTATAACGAGATGAACCTGCAGGCCGCGGGTCTGTCTAAGCAGGCGTTTGAACTGGCCGCTAAAGGTTATGAAAAGCTGAAAGGAGCACACCGCCTGGGCAATGAACGTTATTTGACGATCGTTGACTTTAGCCAGTCGTCGCGTGCCAAGCGTTTCTACCTGATTGATATGATCAGTAAGAAACTGGTAACGAATACATTTGTGGCTCACGGTAAAAATACCGGTGTAGACCAGGCGAATAGTTTCTCTAACGTACCATCATCGAACAAGAGTAGTCTTGGCTTTTATTTAACAAAAGGTACCTATAGTGGAAAACATGGTACGTCGCTGAAACTGTCGGGTATTGAAAAAGGCTTTAACGATAACGCAGAAGCCCGCGCGATCGTCGTACATGCGGCAGATTATGTAAATGCAGGTCGTGTGAACTCTGCCTATATGGGCCGCAGTCAAGGTTGCCCTGCCCTTCCGAATGATGTGGCTGCTGAAGTGATAGATAAAATCAAGAATGGCTCTGCAATGTTCCTGTACTATCCTGAGCAAGCTTACCTGAACGGTTCTCAAATGATAAACAGCTAATCAATCAATTTAGTCCAATTGAAAAGCCCTCCTTGCCAGGAGGGCTTTTTTTATTTCTCTGATCAAGCTTAAGACGTTTTAATTCGCTCCCACTCTTCCCGGTCGAGTTGTTTTCCATCGTTTCATACCATTGGCCTCAGCCACTGCCATCGATGGGTGGTTTTCCGTGTGAATGATTGAAATGAGCGTATCGGTCAGCCCCATTTCAAAAGCACAGTCGCGGCACTTTGAAGCGGCTTCGATAGCATATCCCTGGCGCCAGTACTGCGGCAGTATAGAGTATCCTACTTCCAGATGAGTTTGTTCATCAACCACCTGCACCAGCAGTCCGCTCTGGCCTATTAGTTCTCCTGTTTCTTTACTCACCAGTGCATTGAGTCCTCCCAGGCCATTGTCGATACGTGTAAACGCCCGTTCGAACCATTGGTTGCATTGATCCTCAGGCGTAGGCAAGTGATCCAATCCTACAAAGCGGGCAACACCTTGCTCTTTGAACAGGTTCAGCCAGGCATCGGCATATTTGAGATCTACACGGTTGAAAGTGAGCCGGGGAGTTTCCTGGCCATAGAGGAGGTAATTCATTGAGGGGAGGTTTAGTATGAAGGTACAAACTAATGGCAAACTACTTGTATGGAGTATACCGTGAAGTTGCTCAACAAGCTAAAACAGGCTAGCCGGAAATTAAAGTCGGAGCTGCAGGTACTGGTGCTGGCTTATAAAGACAAGCGGACGCCGGTGCTTGCAAAGTTGCTGGTGGGTGTCACTGTAGGCTACCTGTTAAGCCCGATCGACCTCATTCCTGATTTCATACCCGTGCTGGGTATTTTAGACGATCTGATCATTGTGCCGGTCCTTATCCGGCTCTCCCTCCGCATGATACCGAAAGAGGTATTGGATGAAGCAAGGGCCGCTGCAAAAACAAATCCCGAAAGGCTGAAAAAAAGCAACTGGGCGTTCGCCGTTTTGATCATTGCAATATGGCTGGTTACGCTCCTCTTGTCTTACCGGGCCATCAGCTAAAAACCGCTGAAGTTGTTTTAATCTGTTTTTAATCTCTTTGTTTCATTTACGGTCAGTTTTTTATGATATTTCGGTAATTTACTATCAATTAAACGACACAAAAAATGAACAACTATACCCTTCCAAAGGTATTAACCCTTATCTGTTGTTTATTGACGATGCAGGCAAGTGCACGCATCTCAAAACCTGAACAGCAAAACAAACCTTTGTCTTTTATAGAAAATAAAGGACAGCTTATGGACCAGTACCGTAAGCCGCGAAAGGATATTGATTACAAACTAAGCAGTCCGGGCATCAACGCGTTCATCGGCGATGGGGCCATCCACTATCAATGGACAAAGCTGGACAATGACTTCAAAATGCCTGAAGGAACTGCTCCTCACGAAATGTATGACCTGCTGAAGGCTGAGTTAACGAAGCAAGGCAAAGCGACTATATACAGGATGGACGTTACCCTTATAGGTGCTAATAAAAATGCCATTGCTATAAGCGAAGACAAGCAAGTGTATGTTGAGAATTATTACCTGCAGCAAACAGCAGGCAACGCGATAACAGCGTCAACTTACAACAAGGTTACCTACAAAAACATTTATCCGAATATCGACTGGGTGTTGTACACCAACAATGGGCAGCTGAAGTATGACTTCGTGGTTCATCCGGGCGGTAACCCTGCCGATATCAAACTGAAGTTTGCCGGTGCCAGCTCACTGGAGATGAAAGATGGCGCGCTGACCGCCATTACAGAATTAGGTTCGATCACCGAACAGAAACCGTATAGCTACAATGCTGAAACCAAAACGGAAGTTGCGTCAAAGTTTGTGCTGAACAACGACGTGCTCAGCTTCGATGTTGCTGCTTTTGACGGTACATTGGTGATAGACCCCACCATCAACTGGGGTACCTATTACGGCGGCTCTAACAACGAATGGGCTTATGGCCTTGCGGCTGATAATACAGGTAACGTATTTGCTGCGGGATGGACCAATAGTTCGAACAATATAGCCACTGTGGGCGCGTTCCAAACTTCGATCAATTCTACCAATATGCAGGATGCCTATGCAGTAAAGTTCAACTCTGCAGGCGTACGTCAATGGGGCACGTATTACGGCGACGCGGGTTCCGACTGGTTCTGGGCAGCAGAATGTGACCCTTCGGGCAATTTTTATGCATCGGGTTATACTACCAGCTCAGCAAACCTGGCATCTATAGGAGCCCATCAAACTACCATGGGTGGCAGCAATGATGCGCTGATGGTTAAATTCAACACGAATGGATTGAGACTATGGGCAACATACTATGGCGGCAGCGGCAGTGAAGATCGAGGTCACGTGACCTGCGATCCTTCAGGAAACGTATACCTGTGCGGCGAAACCTGGAGCACTAATAACATTGCAACTGCAGGCGCTCACCAAACTTCGCTGAATACAAGTTCAAACGTCAGTGATGCCTACGTGGTAAAGTTCACCAGCGCGGGCGTGCGCTTGTGGGGTACTTACTACGGCGATTCAGGCTATGAAGAAAACTGGGGATCTGCCTGCGACCCAAGCGGTAACATATACGTAGGCGGATGGACAAACAGTGGCAGCGGCATGGCAACGCCAGGCGCTCACCAGACCACCCACGGAGGCACCAGCACTTACGACGGCTTTATTGCTAAGTTCAATGGTTCGGGCGTATTGCAATGGGGTACCTACTATGGCGGCAGCAACCAGGACTGGGTTTATGACCTGGATTGTGATGCATTTGGTAACCTGTACGCATCTGGCCACACCTATAGTACCAACGCCATAGCAACTGCAGGAGCTTATCAAACAACAATAGGCGGAGTATACGATGGTTTCCTCGTTAAGTTCGATGCAGCAGGCGTACGTCAATGGGGTACTTATATCGGCGGCAGCAACCAGGACTATGCATGGGGACTGGCTTGTACACCGGGACTGTACCTGTATGTGAGCGGCGCGACCTACAGCACTTCCGGCATAGCCACTACGGGTGCATACCAGACAACCTTTGGCGGTGGAACAGATGCGTTCCTGATAGAGATGAACCAAAATACCGGTTTCCCATCATGGGGTACTTATTACGGTGGGTCGAATACCGAATGGGGTTATGGCAACTGCGCCTGGAGCCCTGCAGGCTTTGTCTACCTGTCGGGGTACACACTAAGCAGCAATGGTATTGCAACTACAAATGCTCACCAGACTACCCTGGGCGGCACTTATGATGCGTTTATTGCCAGCTTTATTACCGACACCATCGTTTATATTAAGCAACCATTCTACGATACTGTTTTCTGTCCTGGCGATACACTGAAAGTAAAATATGGTGTAACCTATGGTTTCCAGCCGGGTAATACTTTTAGCGTACAACTTTCGAATGCGGCTGGCGTCTTTGGCGTACCTAACGTGATCGGTACCAAATCAAGCATTATTGATGATACCATTGTTTGTGTGATACCTAAAAACACCCCTGCAGGCAACGGCTACCGCATACGCATTGTGGCAACCAATCCTAGCCGAACTTCTTTCGATAACGGTGTGGATATAAGAGTTAAACCGTTGCCGCAAAATCTGAATGCCACCAGCAACAGCCCGGTATGCGTAGGTTCTACTCTAAACCTGACCACAACTACCACATCTACTGGAACGATCCAATACAGCTGGACCGGCCCGAACAGTTTCACGTCGACCCTGCAAAATCCTAACCGCATAAATGCTCAAACCAGTCATGCCGGCGATTATATAGTAACAGCAACCAGTGATGGTTGTGTGGCATCGGATACAACCACCGTTGTAGTGAACATCATACCCGCCACACCAACCGCAGGCAGCAATAGCCCTGTATGTCCCACAACGACACTCAACCTTACAGCGGCAAGTACAACACCGGGTGTCACCTATACATGGTCGGGACCAGCCAGCTTTAGCTCCACGCAGCAAAATCCGTCGATACCTAACGTGAGCATAGCAAACGCAGGCGTATATTCAGTTACAGCCACGGCACTTGGTTGTACATCTCCTGCAGGAACCACTAATGTGCAGGTACACGTAACTACACCTACGCCCGTAGCTGCCGGCAACAATGTGTTGTGCGCTGGTGCAACGCTCAACATGACGGCATCTACCATCCCAAGCGCTACTTACAAATGGACCGGGCCAAACAATTTCAACTCTACTCAGCAAAATCCAACCATCAGCCCGGCGCAAGTTTGGCATTCGGGCGATTATATAGTTCGCGCTACCCTGAACGGTTGCGTGTCTGATCCAGACACACTGGCGGTGCAGGTAAACATCGTATCTACCATCGGTGGCTGGGCCAGCCCCAATGACACAATATGCGAGGGTGAGACGGTGACTTTTGTGGCGATACAAACCAACCCCGGCCCTGCACCGGTATACCAATGGTATAAGAACCAGGTACCCATTTCAGGTGCCAACTCGTTACTGTACACCACACAATCGGTAGCCCACGGCGACACTTACTACTGCACCATGCACAGTGTAGGTGTGTGTACCGATCCGATAACAGTAAGCACTGATACCATTAAAATGGCGATAGTGAACATACAGGTAACACCGTCAGCGCGGATCATTTCTACTCCTGCCAAACCAATACCGGGTCAGCCAGCAAGCTTCATGGTGAGCGTGACCAATGGTGGTTATAAACCAACTTACCAGTGGCAGCGCAACGGACAGAATATAATAGGTGCTACAAACGCCAACTGGGCTGCCAGCACCCTGCACCCGAACGATAAGATCAGCTGCATAGTGACCAGCAACGATGCCTGCGCATCGCCAAAACTTGCCAACAGCGATACAGTAGTAGTAGGCTTTCCAACGTCGATCAATAATATAACAGACAACGGCGCTGTAACACTCTACCCCAACCCGAACAATGGTAAGTTTACTGTAAGCATTGGCGCGATCAGCAAGTCAGAGATCGTACGGGCTGAAATAGTGAATGCCGTAGGTCAACTCGTATACAGCAACACAGTGTTGGTAAACCAGGGTAATATAGAAATAGCTATGCCGGAAGTTGCCAGTGGTGTGTACCTGTTGAAACTGAAGGACGGTGAAACAATAGCCAACCTCCGATTCACCGTGACAAAATAACAACGACCATTACGATAGATACAAGCGCCGGGCAAATGCCCGGCGTTTTGTTTTAAATGCCAACTACTCTTGCATGTCAAAAAATATTAAATTATATTTGATGACAATCTATTCGTTAACCACAAACACGACCAAGTATTATGAAAGCACTATTAGTTTGCCTCTCAGCAATTATCCTCCAGGCCGGAAGCTGCGGCGACGATGGAGGTTCAGCTAATTGCCCGCCATGTGAGCGCCAACACGTGGACTCGACTGCTACTCTTGAACCCAAAAAGTACGGAAAGGAAATGATAGACAATTATTCACGCCCGGAGACAAAGTATGTGGGCGTGCAACAAATGTCAATGAATGTAAAAGATCTGCAGGCATTGGTAAACATGTGTATGCGAGATAATAGAGAAACCATCAACGTATACTTTGCTTCACTAACTCCTCCCGCGGCAGAATCATACGTAAGGGATAATAGCATGGAGCCATCTCTGGTACCCCTGGCAACCAATCAGCCTATAGTATTAATGGGGTATAACCGCGACAAGGTATTCAATGTGAGAACGATGATCTGCCCTCCACCTGCTACCTGCGGTATGGATGCTGACCGGTAATCTTTACGCTTTACTATTTTGATTCAGAAGAATGGGGTTCGGCAACGGCCCCATTTTCTTCATGGTGTTTGAGACTGGAGATAACAGCAAGCGCCATTTTTCTTGCAGAGAATCGGTGTCGCCACCTGACCAGTTTTTTGGAATTGAGAAAATGCACCATCTTTTCCTCCAGCACATGGTGCAACGGTAATAACATGGAGAGCAATACTATTTTCACTAGCCAGATCTTTAACGGCTCACCATGCATCATGTCGTGTATCTTATGATCAGCGATCAGGATAACAAATTCAAAGAACAGGATAAAAGCAAAAAAACCCAGAATACGGATCATTATCCGGGAAACAGGGAAAAAGCCAAGGAATATGAGCACCGTAAATATTGCCGCTATAGATAACGTTATTACCATGTATTGAATATTGTGCCTGCGTGTCTCATCCTGCGCCTGCAGCTCTGCATCTTTCTGACGCTTTTTATTCAGGTTGTCGATCTCAAGAACGGCAAGGTCTTCTTCTTTGGCTATGGCATTAACTGAATCCCTGAAATTCATGTACTTCTGCTTGTAATCGTAGGCGGTCTTGTAATCCCGCTTCAGATAGTAAAGTTGGCTCAGGTCGTTCAGTGTGCTCATCAGGTAATTGGTGCTGGACGTCGTGTAGCATATTCCCAATGTTTTTTCGTACATCGCTATTGCCTGTGGTATACTATCTATATCGCGATAGTAAGATGCCAGTTCGCCGAAGAAACGCTGTTTGATATGGATGTTATATCGCTGATCCAATGAAGGCATGGCTGTCTTGAAAAACGGGTAAGCTAATTCCGGTTTGCCACCGTAATAGTACACCTCAGCCATGATCCAATCAAAATAGTTGGGGCCGGTCTTTTCCCATACATGCTTCAATGCAGGGTTATCAGCTACGTATCTCAACGGTTCATTCACATTTCCCTGAAGCAATTTGTATGAGAAACGAAATTTTCTCGCTTCCATTACGCCAAAGAGATCACCTATGGACTCTGCCAGTGCCTCAGCTTTATCAAGATACTCAAGTCCAATTGCATAGTCATTAAATATACCCATCGCAAGGTAATCATCAACAAGTCCCCTGTTATTGTGATTGAACTTGTTCAACTCAATGCTTTTGAACAGGTAATCGATAGCCTCTTCTTTTTTGCCCATTTTGGCATAGAGATCAGCAAAATAGTGGTATACCAATGGAAGAAGTACCGGATGCCGGGTTTCATTGGCTATATCGAAGGCGTAAGAATAGTGTTTGTACGCCATGAGAATGTTCTTCTGGTTTTTGTAAACACAACCTAACCATAGAGCGCTCGTAGCTTTTAAAGAATCGTTGTTGGTGATAATGGCAGTACTATATGAATGGTTGGCATACTTCATCGCTTTTTCAAATTCACCTTCTCGCAGGTAAAACAATGAAAGTAGCGTATAGCCCTGAACTATGTGCTCATCATCTCTATTGGCCCTGGCGTAGGATAATGCTCGTTCTATGTATTCTAGTGTAGTTGCCGATGCTTCCCTGGTAACAATATTTTGACTGTTACGCGTTACCGTGCCCAGAAGTATATACCGTGGATTATTAAAATGAGTAGCCGTTATCAAATTCTTGTTCCTTGTCTCTTCAGCCAGCATGATCTGTTTTTCAACGATGCTGTCGGCTATTGCATCTTCACGGATGGCGTAATAATAGCCTGCCAGCTTACCAAGGTGATAGATGCGTTCGGAATCTGAAGCGGCTTTACTGTAGCTTTCCTGGAAAGTTTCGGGACGAAAGCTTTTGGCAACAACTGCCTGAACAGTGAATAGCAGGATGGCAAAAAAGGTAATAAAACGAATAGGCTTGCAATACATGACCATGTATTTATTAAGCCAAAAGATAATAAGATTGTTCTGGATATTCTAGCCATCTGTATGGCGAGTTTGCCCTAAATAAAAAACAGGCGTTGTGGAGACGCCTGTTTTATTACAGCTTTTATGCTTCACCGGGTTCTCCGGCAGTTCCTAGTCTTTCGCGTATCACTTTACCGCTAATGTGATAACCAAATAACGGTGCCAACAAGCACAGATCAAATACTGCGGTTGCCAACGGCAGAAGGCCTGCGATGATAAGAGGGGCATTAATACCGCCGGCATAGTTATACCCCCACGCCAGCATAGAAAAACCTATAATACCCCTGGCCCATCTGCCTGCTCCTCCTGCCATAAACCTGAAAAAGTCTCTCATAGCAAATGGTTTTTAGTTCCGCCAACTACAAGGAAAAATTATACCGCCGGGCTCTTAATGCCTGTGTTTTAACGGTTTAGAAAAAAATTGTGTTAACATATTTTGACAAGCAGTGCGAGTTCAAAAACTTGAAAAGCTGTAGCTTACGTACCTTTAACTGTGCGACAGAACGAACAAAACCATCAAGCGATATCAAGGCTCACGGCCTTGTGGGCGCTGGCAGAAAGTGGCCTTGGTGGCTGGATGCATGCCCTACACCTTCCTTTAACGGGCATTTTCGTAGGGGGGGCAGCAGTGGTTATGGTAGCACTGATAGCCCGTTATAGCCATTTCAGCTACCGCGAGGTGCTGCAAGCAACGCTGCTGGTGATGCTGGTGAAATTTGCAGCCAGTCCGCAATCACCACCGCAGGCGTATATAGCGGTTGGTTTCCAGGGTTTGGCTGGTGCGCTGTTATACAGGTTGATCCCCAATTTTACGTTGGCTTCAGTAGTGTTTGGCATAGTTGCTATGCTGGAGTCAGCACTGCAAAAGCTCATCTTTATGACGCTGATCTATGGGCGATCGCTATGGGAGGCGCTGGATGTATTTTTTGAGAATATTATTAAGTCATTCTCTTTGCCGGCAGATATGTCCTTCAGCTATTGGCTGATAGCGGGCTATACAGGATTGTATGCTGCATGGGGCTTGCTGCTCGGTATATGGATTTCGCACCTGCCGGAAAGGATAAGGAACCGGGCGGCTATAATCAGCGATCAGTTTCGCGAATTGCACCCGACGGAGGAAGCAACACTTGCCCACGGCAGAAAGAAAAAGAGCAAGCTGCTGCCAATGTTATTGGTCATGGGTATTATTGCGGGCATATTCCTGCTGGCTGGCGGAGCCGGCCTGGGCAAGGCCGAATATGTGATACTCAGAACCCTCGCAGCACTTGTATTGATATTTGGCGTTATCAATCCACTGGTAAAGGCTGCATTGAAACAGTGGCTACAAAGAAGCCGGTCGAAACACAAAGAGTCGCTGGAAGAGATACTGAACCTGCTGCCTGAACTACAGGGTTATGTGCGTCCAGCTTATAGGCTGGCCACGGCTAACCATAGCGGAGTAAAACGATACCCGGCATTTTTGCTTATTTTGATCGTAATTACACTATACCCGATTCATGACCGATCATAACATATACATCTTCACCCGTGCTGTCCGCAGCGGAAAAACGACCACCTTACAGCAATGGCTACGGAATAATAATGTGCACGCAGGAGGTATCCTGACGCCCGATATTGAAGGCAAACGGATGCTGTATGATATTGCCGAAAACCAGTTTTACCACATGGAGGCGGAGGACGATATGCCCGATTCTGAATGCCTGCTGGTGGGTAGATATCGCTTCCTTAAAAGGGCATTTGCTATTGGCCGCGAGATACTGGAACGCGACCTGGAACGTCAACCTGAATGGATGATAATTGATGAAGTAGGCACGCTGGAACTGCAAGAAAACACCGGGCTTGAGCCATCAGTTACACATGTAATTAATTCATATAATAATTCTAGCCATAGTAAAAAATTGATGTTGGTGATCAGAAATTACCTTCTTGACGAAGCTTGCGAGCGCTATGGATTGAACACCGATATGATCATTAATGATAATTTTTTTGAATGAGTTCACGCTATGGCCTGGTAGTTTGCGGCGGCAAAAGCAGCCGCATGGGCACCGACAAAAGCCTGGTTAACTACCATGGCAAACCCCAGCGCTACCATCTTTATGAGCTGATGAAACCCCACTGCGAACGGGTTTTTATCTCTTGTAATGCCCTCCAGGTGCCTGACATTCCGTCAGAATACGAGGTTTTAGTGGATGATCCGGAGTACGGAGACATAGGTCCGATGGCTGCTTTGCTCACTGCTTTCAAGCAGCATCCGGAGGCCAGTTTTATGGTTGTTGGATGTGATTATCCCTTCTTTTCACAAGCTCATATCGAGCAACTATCTAAAGCAACACTTCAATCTGAAAACGCAGCAGCATTTTACAATGCTGACAATGAATTTTACGAACCATTATTAGCTGGTTATCAATCAATTGTAAAACACACACTAGAGCTAAACTTTAGACTAAAAAATCTATCGCTGCAGAGGATATTGAAAGAAGTTTCAGCAGATATAATTGAAGCAGGCGATGAAATGGCGATTCAAAGTATAGATACAATTGATGGCTATGAAAAAGTGATGTTGCAGTTATACAAAACAAATAATAATAATACAAAATAGCTCTTTTTAACTCCATTTCGAACTTATGAAAGAAGAAGCGATCATCAAGACGGAAATACACAAGGTATCCAGGGGTCACATAGCTGAAACTGATGATGTTTTGGCAATTGAAGAACCACTTGAGATCAGACTGGTTCACGGACCGGCCGATAAACGCATGCAAAAAAATTTATCTGTGACTATGCGTACCCCTGGCAACGATAAAGAGCTTGCAACCGGCTTTCTATTCACAGAAGGAATCATAAGTGATTACAGTCATGTAAAAGCTGTTTTATCAAATGATAATATTATTACAATTATAATTGACGAAACTGTTGAGCTGGAATTGAATAAACTGGAGCGCAATTTTTACACAACATCAAGTTGCGGGGTCTGCGGCAAATCGTCGATAGATGCAGTAAAAACTGTATGTAAAATCCCATCGGATGGAGGTAAGCTGACCTACCCTGCCAGGCTCATATATACCCTGCCCGACCTGCTCCGAAAACAGCAGGATGTTTTTGAATCGACGGGGGGATTACATGCCTCTGCCCTGTTTGACGCCGGCGGAAATCTGCTGTTGCTGCGCGAGGATGTAGGCAGGCACAATGCCCTTGATAAACTCATAGGTGCAGTGCTGGAGCGAAACATGCTTCCCCTGGACAATCACTTGCTGCTACTTAGCGGGAGGGCCAGTTTTGAGCTATTGCAAAAAGCCACCATGGCCGGAATAAAAATAGTAGCCGCCGTCGGCGCGCCATCGAGCCTGGCCGTGCAAATGGCAAAAGAATCTGGCATAACTTTAATTGGATTTTTGCGGGACAACCGGTTCAATATCTATACCGGCGAACAAAGGATCATTTTATAACGACATACTTATGAAGCTCAGAATAAAGAACAACTCGATACGCTACAGGCTGGACAAGAATGATATTAAAGAACTGGAAGAAAAAGGCTTTGTTGAAGGCCGTACGGAAATAGGTGCCGACCTATTCGTGTATTCGCTGCAGGGTTCAGACGAGCTGCAAATGAACTGCACCCTTGGCACCAACAAGATCACCATATTCATGCCGCATGCCCAGATAAAAGAGTGGATAGCCACCGAGCGTGTTGGGTATGAACATAACCTGCCCTTGCAAAATGGAAATAAGCTATACCTGCTCTTGGAGAAAGACTTTAAGTGTCTTGACGATACTATTGAAGATCAATCGAATAACTACGACAATCCATTGCTGAAAAAGAAGGATCAGTAATTACTGGTTTGTCCGAACCGGTAGCTTAACCCGATATTGGCATTTATAAGGTATGGCGAGGCATCTGCCTTGAAAGTACGTGTATCCGCTCCCACAAAGTCCATCTCCACCTCACCCTGGAAAGGCATGAGTGAAGCAAACTCGAATGAAACACCGGCGTTGAAATAGATGTCACGGTAAATGAAGTGCTCCGTTTGCAGGTCGAGACCGGCGTACAACTTATCGTAGAACCCTTCATTGCCCCACTTGTAGCTGTACCCCGAAACCGTAGGATCGGCCATACGCCCATAGGATCCTGAATAAGCATACTCCCAGGTGCTGGCGAAGATCAGTGCCGGGGCTGCCGTCAGCTTCCAGCCCGGCACCACGTTGCAGGACAAACCAGCTAAAGCCCTGCCGCCAATAGAACCTGCCCACATGGTTTCACTCATGTACTCGCGTGCGGTGCCGTATTTAAAGCGTATGCCGGGCCTGTTGAAATAAGCCTCGGCTGCAACATACAATTCAAAGCGGCCAAATAGGTGTTGGTTGAAGCTGATGCATCCATATGGCACCACATGAGAGATAAAAGAATAATGTTCATCAAGGCGACCGTTGTATTTGTAGACAAACGCCTTTCGCGCGCCAAACTCCATGTCGCCATAGCTGGAAACAAGTGGTATGTACTTCTGCCTGGGGCTTTCGGCGGGAGCGCAACGCTGCGTGCGTGTTTTTTGCGCTAAAGCTAAAGGCGTGTACAATACTAGTAATATGATCAGCAAACAGTTCCTCATCGTACCAGCAAAACGTTTTGCCTCAGCAAATATTATACATGTTGACAAATATCGACGGCCGGTCTTGCCAATAATGACGTAATTTGTAAGACATGCTATGAGCGAAGAACAGCAAATACCCAATGCAGAGAACCCGGAAGAGTTTACCGGCGGAATGAAGCTGACCAAACCCAAGGTTACAGCTGCTGGTGTGCCTGCTGTGCTATCAAGCGCCCGGCACGTGCTTCGTGAAATGGACTTTTCCAGGGGTTTTAAGGCGCTGCTCACACTCAACCAAAAAGATGGTTATGACTGTCCCGGCTGTGCCTGGCCCGATCCCGACGATGAGCGTTCTCCTATTGCCGAGTATTGCGAGAACGGGGCCAAAGCGATTGCTGAAGAAGCAACAACAAAAAAACTTACCGCTAAATTCTTTGCCGATAATTCTGTAGCTGAGCTGGCAAAGCTGGATGACTATAAAATAGGCAAGAAAGGACGGGTGGCTGAACCGATGTACCTGCCCAAAGGCGCTACGCACTATCAACCCATCAGCTGGGAAGAAGCCTTTAAAAAGATAGCTAAAGCATTACATGAACTCAACTCGCCCGACGAGGCGGTGTTTTATACTTCGGGCCGCACCAGTAACGAGGCTGCGTTTTTATACCAGTTGTTCGTGCGCGAATATGGTACCAACAATCTGCCCGACTGCTCGAACATGTGCCATGAGTCGAGCGGTGTGGCGCTGACCGAATCGCTGGGCTTGGGTAAGGGTTCTGTAACGCTGGAAGATTTTTACGAGGCCGAAGCTATTATCATACTCGGTCAGAACCCGGGAACCAATCACCCGCGTATGCTATCGGCTTTGCAAAAGGCGAAAGAGAATGGCACGGTGATCATTTCTGTGAACCCGCTACCAGAAACTGGCCTTATCAGCTTCAGCAACCCGCAAACTTTAAAAGGTGCGTTAGGCATCAAAGCAAAGCTCACCGACCTGTTCCTGCAGGTGAAGCTGAATGGCGATATGGCGCTGTTGAAAGCTATCGTCAAACTGCTGATGGAAGAAGAAGCGAAGGCGCCGGGCACTGTGTTCGATCCTGAGTTTATTAGTGAACACACCATTGGCTATACCGAGTATATAGATAATGTTAGCAAGTACAACGTCGACGAATTATCGGCAGCGTGTGGCATAGATATAGGGCAGATAAGGCAGGCGGCCGAAATGCTGAAAAACCGCAAGCGCATCATTGCCTGCTGGGCCATGGGACTGACGCAGCATAAAAATTCGGTTGATACTATTAAAGAAGTGGTGAACCTATTGTTGCTGAAAGGCAGCATCGGCAAGCCGGGAGCTGGTACCTGCCCTGTGCGTGGGCACAGCAATGTGCAGGGCGACCGCACCATGGGCATTTATGAAAAGCCGTCGCAGTCATTTCTCGATAAAATAAAACATGTGTACGGCTTTGAGCCGCCGAGGCACTATGGCTACGATGTAGTGGAATGTATACACGCCATGCACGAAGGCAAAGCCAAAGTGTTCTTTGCTATGGGCGGCAATTTCCTGAGTGCCACACCTGACACAGAATACACTGCCGAAGCACTACGACGCTGCAAGCTGACGGTGCAGGTATCGACCAAGCTCAATCGCAGTCACCTGGTGCATGGCGAGGAAGCGCTGATACTACCCTGCCTTGGCCGCAGCGATAAAGACATCATGAATGGTGAGAACCAGTTCATCAGCTGCGAGAACTCGATGGGTGTGGTGCAGATGTCGAAAGGCGGATTGAAACCTATATCTGACCAGTTGCTAAGTGAACCGGTTATTGTTGCCAGGATGGCAAAGGCAGTGTTCGGCCCAAGAAGCAAAGTGAACTGGGATCTATACCTGGAGCACTACGACTACATCCGCAACGATATAGAGCTGACCATACCGGGTTTTGATAGTTATAATGAACGTGTGCGCAAGCCGGGAGGCTTTTACCTGCCCAATGTAAACCGCGAAGGCAGGTTTGCTACACTCAGTACCAAAGCGCATTTCAATGTAGCTGATGTTACTTTTCATAAGATCGAGGAGGATGAGCTGATGATGATGACCATCCGCAGCCACGACCAGTTCAATACCACCATCTATGGCCTTGATGACCGATATCGTGGTGTGTTCAACGAGCGTCGTGTCATCTTCATGAATGAGACGGACATTGTCAAACACGGGCTGAAGGCTGGTGATGTGGTAGATCTGTACAACTACCATGAGGGCAAGGAGCGGGTTGCACATAAATTCATTGTTATCGCATTCAATATTCCAGAACAGTGTACCGCTACGTACTTCCCTGAGACCAATGTGTTAGTGCCGATCAACAGCACTGCAGATAAGAGCAATACACCCACTTCGAAGATGGTGGTGTTGAAGGTGAGGAAGCATGGCGTCTGAGCATCAGATCAAACGTCTTCTATGATCCGTATTATAGTCTTGATAATTGCAATAGCTGGCCTGGCTGCCTGTCAGCAGGAAGGTAAAAAATCTGCAGCGCGCAAGAATGCCGTTACTATCGATACGTTTACCATGTCTGCAGAGGATTGGGATACGGGGTGTTATTATGCGCTCGATAGCAACGACTACAAGCGAGGAGTGCTCATATTATCCCATAATGCATTTACAGGTCCACTTATGCGGATAAATGGCGTTATGACCCGCTTTGCCACCGATACGACCGGCAGAATATACAATGACCAGTATGAGGTGATAGTTGAAACACAAGCCACAGACAGCATCGACTATACCCTGATCTACAAAGGCAAGATAAAGCTCAAATCTAAAGACAGCACTATTGTTGCGGAACGGGAGGTAATTGGGGAATGTGGGTGTTAAAGTGGATGCTTTAATGGAGATGAGGTCGAAGTGGACACTGCAACCAAACATTTAAAGAATCAAACTACCCTCTTGTTCCTATGACCGATGTCCTTGGCCTGACAGGAAATATTATCGGGCCATTCGGAATCAGAATACAGCTTTTTTCTTTGTCGTCAATTAACGTCAGCTTACCGCCGGCGCCAATATCAATTCTGTACAGCAACCCGTCTTTCGGATTTCTAATAATAAATCTCAAATCGTTTAGGTTAGACAGTATATCAACTTTAAACTCCTCTTTTTTATTGTGTAGATCATAACGCTTAAATATGATGACTACGTTTGATTTCGAATTCAGGATATCCACGGACCGGATAGATAATGGACCGAAACAAGCTACTGCCGAAGCCCACGTTCTTACTGTATCAACAGTGGCAAAAGTATCCTTTGGGCCTGAACCACCGTTATTCTCTGTCCTATATATACAGTACTCTTTCAAAGTGACCGTTTGCAAGGAACAGCCTAAATACCAATTAGAATCAGTCTCTTGTAAAGTTTCACCAGGAGACAAATAAAAAGCGAGATCATCCGAGTAACTCTTGCCATACTCATCAATAGAGGTGTAATTAAACACGCCACCAACAGCAACCTCTTCCAAATTTTTCAATTGAAAAAATCCATAGTCGTTTTTTGAGTCTTCCGTTTCGTCGACTGCAACATCCGCTTTAGCGCTCTCATACTTAATATCCTTCATCACTGTCTTTTCCCGCTTGCATAGCTGTCGGGTAGAGTACCGAATCAGAACACCTCCAGCCCTTCCGGAGGGCGTAGATGCCCCGGTTCCATAAAGTTGTTGCCAATTGCTCCACTTTGCTTCTCCTCTCAGACTTTGATTGCTGGACTCATTACTAAAACCCTCTTTGCCCATTTGCATCCCCCCCCAGCCTGCCCTTGTGCATGGATTAAAAGTAGCATGTTGCGAACTAAGCATCTTCCGAGTCAACTGTTGATACTGTTCTTCCTTTCGCTTTGCAGCTATTTTTTGCCGTAATTGTTTTTTCAACTCCATATCCAAGCTGTTCTCATCAATTGCGTTGGTGGAATCGTCGGGTATGTTGTCGAACCTTATGTCTGTCGCTTTTTCTTCTTCCAAAACACTGTTGCCGATAGCATCAAACTGTTGCTGAGTTTTTTTTGCTGCAATGAGCAACTTTTTCTCATTTTTCACTTTTTCAAGTTCTAGTTCCAACTCGGCTTTTTCCTCACTTAGATCTTGCTGTCCTTGACTTAAACCATTCCGCGAATCATTATTTCCCGTTGGTTTACATTTATTCATGCATTTTACATACTTATCCCATGCAGCATAATAGGCTTTATAGTTTTCATCCGGATTTGAAAAATTATTAGCTGCTTTATACAGCTCCTTACACTGTGGGCATGACTTAAGATCCTCTGGTATTTTGCCGTTTGTCTGGCCAAAGCTTTGATTCGTAATAAGTAATAGTGCTGCAACAAAGTACCTCATGATTTACATTTTAACCGACGAAGGAATTTCTATGCCGCTTCCTTCAAATTTTGAGATCAACTGTTCGATTTGATTTGTCTTGCCGATGAGTTTTAACAAGGCTGCAGTATAAGCGGCAGAACCATATTGTTCTTTGCCAAGCGACGCAGCAAGTGATCTACAGACAGGAAATGGATTAGCCTGGGATGAAAGGACTTGTATGAATGATGGGGCCATATTTTTGCTGTTCAATACATAATATAAATACCTTGACCCGATCTTATTAACCCCTTGCTCCATTCCTTCTCCTGAAACAGCGGGGTCGATGTCGAGATCTTTCAGAGCTTCTCTAGAGGCAGCTTTCATATCTTCCGCTATCCATCCGCTGTATAGTTGACTCATCCCTTTTTTCCCTAGGTTCATATCGTTTGACGCAAAACCCAATGAAAGATTTATCACGCCTTTAGCTGTCGACAAAAAGTCAGCAGCCTGCCCTCGTTCTATTACATCATCCATCCGTGTAAATGCTGCCAGCACCTCTTCCTCATATTTTTGACGTTGAGCATGTTGTCGCTTTGCACTGTCAGAAGCAGCGTATGCCTCGTTGGCTTTCCCCAATAGGGTGTACCAAGCCTCAGCTCTATTTTTCTCCATCTTGTGGCATACCTGCGCCAAGTTTTCGCAGGCTTTGGAGGTTAGGATAGTTTTGTAACCATTGCTTGCTTTTAGGGCTGGCACTTGCGAAATAGCATGAAGATTCAAGAGTACCGCAGCATTCAATTCACCTTTAGAAACTAACATGTCGGCAGTTTCCATGTGCATGATCACCGCTCCTGGATATTCCCAACGAGGGTAAATAAGAGAACCCAGATTATTTCGCTGCTCATTATCCAGACTCTCGAAATAATCTTTTTTCCCCAACAGATCCCAAATATTGTATTGGTAAGAGCATAAAATAGATCCCATACAATTTTCGAGTGTCGCATCCGCTAAAACATCTTTGGTGAAATACTCGGTGATTGTTGTTCTGGGCTTTAAAACATAACGATAGTTCTCTGAAAATGGCAGCTTGACATACTTATCAGTAAATACCGGTTGTTCCATTCGAAGTATACTATGTTTGCTCATTTCCTTACCGAATGATTCCGCATTTTGCTTCCAATCGCCTATGTTCCCGTCTTCTAGAAGGTTTTGATAGAAATAATAGTGTTTTCCAAAAAATTTTTTGTCCTGAAGCTCGGGCAATTTGGGCTTCACACCCATAAGTAATGCCAATTGTCTGGCCAGGGGTTCCCAAGCGAGAGAATAAATGTTGGCGGTACCGTCGTACCAGGGCACATCGATATTTGAAGACCGGATAAGAAATGATTCCATGCGCCTGTAGCGCTTGTCTATTACGGTATCTAACGCGACAGTCTTAATTTGTTTACCATCTTTGTAAATCTGAAAGCTCGCGGTAAAATGGACGCCCAAAAACTCTTCTACCTTATTTTTTTTAGTTTCGATCTTATATAAGGAATCCCGTTCATTAAACGAACCAGTTACAAAATAATTTGCCTGGCCTGAAAAGCTTGCTAGTTTAAATGGAACATCTTTACCGTCATCAAACCGAAGATCGGCAAGCCGGAGATAATTATAAAAGTCAATAGACAGGAAAGTGTGTGTCCTGCTATCGTACATATAGCCTATGCCTACCGTCGGTTGTTGTGCGAAACTTTCAGTTAATATGCACAGCGCAATAACAACCATCAGAAGCTTCTTCATAGAAAAATGTTTTATCATAGTAGCCGTAAAAATAACATTTAAGCGCATGTCGATGTGCATTTTCTATGCTTTCAACCCGCGAAAAATTGGCAAGTTTGCAAACAATGCGAATCAGTACCTGCGTTTAATTTCGATATAAGTACACCTTAACTATGAACCGAGTTATTATACTTTTTCTTGTCATTTTTATTTCCTCCTGCGACCGCCCGGAGTGCAAAAACACCAATCCCATTATCGCGCAGCAGCCTTTCCACACTACAGAGTATAAGACAGAGCTTGCCAGTCTTATCAAAGAAAAAGGCGCAGAAAACCTGGATTACTGGCTGGCGTATTATTACCGGCAGGATGGTAAAGACTATGCCACAGTATATGTTCAGGGCGATGGTGTTTGCGCCATCATGCTGATGGATATAACGCATGGCCAAGGCTGGCAAAACTTCAAAAAAGCGCAGGGTGTGAGCTATAATGGTGCGAGGTTAATTGATCTGCACTATCGCATTGAACAAAACGGGTTGCAAACCAATTTTGTGTTTGAGAAGATGAGGATGATACTGGATTAAACATCCCGTCCTTCAATCTGGACGGGTGTTTAATATCCTAATGTTTTTTATCGCCTTTGTGCTTGTGACCTTTCCATTGGCCTTTGTGATGACCTCCACCGCTTCTTTTCTTTCTTATCACCGGGTGATATTCCGGTCCGGCAGGTATACCTTCCGGGTTGGCCAGTTTGGTTACTTCCTGCGTGGTCAACATCTCAATCTGGGCAAACTTGCGCTGGTCTTTACCATTGATGAAAGTAATGGCTGTTCCTGTTGAAGCAGCTCTTGCCGTACGACCGATCCGGTGTACATAGTCTTCAGGATCTGGTGGCACATCGTAGTTCATCACCAGGTCTATACCTTCCACATCTATACCGCGAGAGAGCACATCGGTACCCACAATAACGGGCAGTTGCCTGCTTTTGAACTCACGCAGGATATCTTCACGCTCAACTTGCTCCAGGTCGGAGTGGAATGCTTTTACATTCATGCCGCCGCGTTTCAACTCTTTGTGCAGCTTCTTCACATGCTCTTTGGTAGAGGCGAAGATGATGATGCTGGAGTAATTACCGTGTTTCAGTATGTGCTTTACCAGATCAACCTTATGTTCATCGTTCACCAGGTAAGCCTGCTGCAAAATACCCTCAGCCGGTTTTGATATAGCGATGCTTACTTCTTCAGGTTCGTTCAAAATGGTCTTAGCCAGCGAGCGGATCTTTGGCGGCATGGTGGCCGAGAACATCACCGTTTGCCTGTCTTTAGGCAGGTAACCTACGATCTTGATAATATCCTCAAAAAAGCCCATGTCCAGCATGCGGTCGGCTTCATCCAACACCAGGTGCTTTACCCCATCGAGTTTTATGGCACCAGATGCAAGGTGAGCTATCAGCCTGCCGGGTGTGGCAATGAGTATATCTACACCTTGTTTCAGTGCGCGTTTTTGTTGTTCCCAGGTGTTGCCATCGCCGCCACCGTAAACAGGAATGGAGCTAATGCCAAGGTAGTAAGCAAGGCCTTCTACCTGCTGGTCTATCTGTTGTGCCAGCTCACGTGTGGGTGCCAATATTAGTGTGTTTACAGCACCTTGTTCGGTATGCAGAATTTTATCGAGCAGCGGCAGAACATAAGCCGCTGTTTTACCTGTACCCGTCTGGGCGCAGGCAATCAGGTCTTTATTATCTAATATGATGGGAATGGCTTGTTGTTGTATAGGAGTAGGTGTTTTGTAACCCATCGTATCCAGCCCGTCCATCAGGTCGGGGTCGAGATCAAAATCGTCGAAAGTCAACTGTGTTGTGTGTTTGAGCGTTGAAATTAAGAAATAAACAGCAGCAACTGTTAAATAAGCATAGAATGAGGGGTTTATGCCCCTTAAATGCAGAACAAGTGCCTCGCAAGCGCTATCTTTACCCGTTTTAAATCTTCCCGGTGCAGGCCTTAGTATATTACCTTGTTTTACCATTTATCTACCTGGTATCGCTGCTGCCATTTGGCGCATTGTATGCGGTGTCGGATTTCATGTACGTTGTGCTGTACAAACTGCTTGGCTACCGTAAAGGAGTTGTACTGACCAACCTTCGTAAGTCATTCCCTGAAAAATCAGAAAAGGAAATAGAGCAAATAGCCAGCAACTATTACAAATACCTCTGCGACCTGTTCCTGGAGACCTTTAAGACGCTTACGGTAAGCAGGAAAACCATGCTCAAGCATTGCTATTTCAGTCCGCAGGCGTTGAAAGTGTTCGATGACCTGGCAGCAGAAAACAAGAGTGTAGTGCTGGTAATGGGGCACTTCGGCAACTGGGAATGGGCGGGCAACACGTTCAGCATGCAGTGCAAACACCAGCTTTATGTGATCTACCACCCTATTCGCAATAAGTATTTTGACTGGCTGATGTACCGTATGCGCACACGTTTCGGTACTAAACTGATCGCAATGAAAGACACCTTCAGGGAGATGCTGGCGAACCGCGAAGAACTGAACGCTACTGCTTTTATTGCCGACCAAACGCCGGCACCTGAAAATGCCTATTGGACGGAGTTTCTGAACCAGGATACACCCGTGTTTAAAGGTACAGAACTGATCGCCCGCAAAGTAAACTATACGATAGTATATGCGAAAGTGAAGCGTGTAAAAAGAGGCTACTACGAGATATTTGCCGAAGTACTGCACGACAACCCGAAGAGCACCACCGATGGCGAAATATCGGAATTGCACACGAAGAAACTGGAGCAGGATATTATTGAGCAACCGGAGATATGGCTGTGGTCGCACAGGCGCTGGAAACATAAACGCCCTACACCAGTAAAAGAGAAAGCTATAGCATGACCGGAAGAGAACTAATACTGGCTACTAAACCCTTTGCAAAAGAGATACGCAGCAAAAGCTGGTTGTACCTGTTGTCAACACTGGTTTTACTAATTGTTGC
Source organism: Polluticoccus soli (assembly GCF_029269745.1). NCBI lineage: Bacteria > Pseudomonadati > Bacteroidota > Chitinophagia > Chitinophagales > Chitinophagaceae > Polluticoccus > Polluticoccus soli. The sequence continues at coordinate 818,002 of NZ_JARJHT010000002.1, forward strand.
AACAGCAGGCACCCTGCTCGTGCCCCATCCTGCGTTGAAACTGATCAGCAGTGTCTTTATGGCTTTGCTCATGTTACGCATGTTCGTTATTTACCACGATCATCAGCATCATTCTATCCTCTACATGTCGGTGATAGCAGATGTAATTATGAGCATATTCGGGGTCTTAATATTAGCGCCTACCAGCATCTGGAAACGCTCGCACGATTATCATCACAATCACAATTCAAAACTATTCAGCGCCAGCATCGGCTCTTACCCGATAGCCACTAAGGATAAATTTCGTTCAATGACCCGGGGCGAGCAACGCACCTACCTGTTTGTACGGCATCCGCTAACCATCCTGTTCGGCTATTTTACCATGTTCATTTATGGTATGTGCATCATGTCGTTCACCAGTGCACCTAAAAAACACTGGGACTCGTTAGTGGCGCTTCTTGTGCATGGTGCTATCATATGGGCATTGCAACACTATATCGGCTGGCAGGCTGTGATTTTTACTGTATTCATTCCACATTTCATATCATCGGCTATAGGCGCCTACTTGTTTTATGCCCAGCATAATTTCCCGGGAACCTCATTTAGCTGCAAGGAAGACTGGAAATACGAGGTAGCAGCCCTGGAATCTTCAAGCCATATGCTGATGAACCCCTTCATGCGCTTTATGACGGCTAATATCGGGTATCACCATATACACCATCTTAACTCGCGCATACCTTTCTACCGCCTGCCGGAAGTCTATCATGCCATACCGGCACTACAAAACGCCAAGACCACATCGCTGAAGCCAATGGAGATCGCCGCCTGCTTCAAATTGAAGGTATGGAACCCCGAATTGAATAAAATGACGGGGATAGAACAATAATTTAACATAACGACCTAATATTATTGCGCTTTGTACGAGAAATACCCGTACCTTCGGACTCTATTATTTTTTTTTCAATTTTTTACAATGCAAGAAGGTACAGTAAAATTCTTCAATGAGACCAAAGGTTTTGGATTTATTAAACCGGCTGATGGCTCGGCTGATGTCTTTGTTCACGTTTCTGGTCTGATCGACGAGATCCGCGAAAACGACAAAGTAAGGTATGAAGTGCAAAATGGTAAGAAAGGTTTGAACGCCGTACGAGTACAGGTTATCTAATCTTAGTCATATACTTTAGTATCAGTGAAACATGCTCCCCGGAGCATGTTTTTTTTATGCCCTGAGCCCTGTGTTTTCCGTAAATTTACTGGTTAGTTTATGTCACGTTCATACACCGATCTTCCGCTGCACTATGGCCAGGTTCCTGCCTGGTTATACAACCGCATGAGTGCGCTGGGCGTGGCTATTGTGGAAGCCATTATCATGGATTATGGCAAGAGTGCATTGCTGCAACGTATGAGCGATCCTTTCTGGTTCCAGTCGCTGGGCTGCGTGCTGGGCATGGACTGGCATTCATCGGGAATTACCACGTCGGTAATGGGAGCGCTAAAGCGATCTGTCAATAAGCGTTCACAAGAACTGGGCATTTACATATGCGGAGGAAAAGGCAGGTTTTCGAGAGAAACACCGGCTGAATTGATGAAGATAGCCGAGGCAACCGGACTAAACGGCGACCTGCTGGTAAGAAGCAGCAAGCTTTCGGCCAAAGTTGACAATACGGCTATACAGGACGGCTTTCAGCTATACCTGCATTCTTTCATCCTGAGCGACGAGGGCGAATGGGCAGTGGTGCAGCAAGGCATGAATGATGCTACCGGCACAGCCCGACGGTACCATTGGCACTCCCCCGCCATTCAATCGTTTGTTGAGGAACCTCATAGTTTTATTTATGGTCCCAACCAGGGTTTGATCTTAAACATTACAGACAAGCAGGCTGATGTTACACGTAGCAGTGTTTTGCAACTGGCGAAAGAAGACCCTTCACACCTACTACCCGAAATAAAAAAGTTGGTTATGCCCGGCCATCACGATGTGCGTGCAGAAGACATAGACCTTAAACGGCTTGGTAGCGTGTTGGCGGTAGCCCATGAAAGAGAACTGCTGGATATGGAATCGCTACTTCTGTTAGAAGGCCTGGGACCTCGTACGCTGCAATCATTGGTATTGGTAAGTGAAGTGATACACGGTACTCCATCTCGCTTTAAAGATCCGGCCAGGTTCTCATTCGCACACGGCGGCAAGGATGGGCATCCCTTTCCTGTTCCCACCAAAGTGTATGACGAGACAATACAAACACTAGAGCATGCGGTAAACCGCGCGAAGCTAGGCAACGCTGATAAAAATGAAGCGATAAAGAATCTACACAAAGCTGCACAGCGGTTGGAGAAAGACTTTCAGCCTAATAACAATTTTGAACAGCTGATAGAACACGAACGCAATAAGTCGTGGAAGTACGGAGGCCGAACCGTATTTGGAAAAGCAAAGCCACCAAAGGAGAAACCAAAGGGTGTGCAACTTAGATTGTTCTAAGCTTGCATATGAAAATATATCGTAGTAGCTTAGCCGCCATAACTACAAAATATCCCATATGAGAAAAGCCTATCTTCTAATTGCTGCTGCATGCGTCACTTTCGTTGCATGTGAAAGGAAGACTACTGACAACACAACTGTAACTTTGCCTGTTGGTTACGTCCTGAACAACGTGAGCGACATCACCGTTGAGCGCGACAGCGTCGCAACTGTCACTATCATGGTAGATCAAGCCAAAGGTCGTGTACAGGAAAACGTAAATATTTCAATCACCGGCTTACCCAATACAGTTACCGCCAAAATAACTCCGGAAAACGGTACGCCAACCTTTGAATCGATGATCACTTTCAAAGCTTCAGATGCAGCGGTACCAGGTACCTACCCGATCAAGATCGTTGCTAAGAGCGAAAGTGGTTCAAGGGAATATAATGTAAACCTGATCGTTGCACCGATCTCTGAATGTGCTTCTAAACTGGTTGGCGATTTCCTGGCTACAGACCAGTGCGACACTAACGCTGCCACGTCAGATTATTCTGTTACTGTTTCGCCTGTAACCGGCAAACCAAACAGGATCATGATGAGCGGTTTCCTGAGCGGCACTATCGGTTCTACATCAGGCTTCTTTGCTAACCTGGATTGCAACAACAAAACGCTGACACTTCCTAAACAGAGCATCATGTTCTACCAGGTAAGCGGTACTGGTTCATACACTAAAGACACCATCAAGGTTAACTATACCGTGATGAGCTCGTTCGATACTGTAGTATGTACTACTATATTGTCTCGTGAGCCATAGTAGATCTCGATAAACTTATCATAAACAATAAAGCCACCCGTTCGGGTGGCTTTATTGTTTATACAGTTATGATAGCAGGTTATTGTTTGATCCACTTCAGCTGTTGTGTTGCAGGTTCACTGCCGTTAGCAACAGTTACCATATACATGCCGGGCGCAACAACTGATGGCAACTCTATGCTGCTCTCGCCCGCTTCGCGGCGGTCGCTGTGTTTCCATACCAGCTTGCCAGCTATGTCAGTTACACGGACATCAACTGTTGTTGCTCCAGGCAACACTACGCGCAGTTGGGCTGTATTGTGAGATGGATTAGGGATGATACTGGCAAAAAGGCCATCGTTCACCAGGTCATTCACGTGCGTTGGGATGGTGGCACTCGCATCCTGTTCATCGAAAGCAGTTATCTCCACACCATCTTTGTCGATCACTTTTGTGCTGCAGAATTCATCGTGACACCATTGACGGTAATGCGTGTTGCAAGGCCATAGATACTGGTCATTGGGGTGATTGCATCGCCCAGTTTAATTGGGATTGCTACTGTCGAGCCGGGTGTCAGTATGATACCAGTTAGATCAAGGTACAGTGGTGGCGCACCAGTTGTTTTGTTGTGGTATTCACCTTTAGGGTGCGACAGACCGTAGTTGGCCGTAACAGCACCTAGATCTGCAGAAGCCACAGTGCCGTTACCGTCGCAGTCTGCGTGTTTCATGTTTACGTTGTTTGTAACAAATACGTTGGCCCAAGGCATACAAAACTGTGGCACCCACGAAGTGGAAGGACTTGTGCGCGACGCCCCTGTTTTACCCATCGCGATCGCGATAGCCAGCGGGTCGTACATATTTACGGTAAAGTCGCCATTGGCATCACCAGGCCACACACTATCTGACGCGCATTGCTGCGTACGCACAATAAACACGTAATTCATTACTGATTTCGGACAAGCATTGTCCGTAGCACTGATGTTGACAAAGAAGTATGGAAGCGTTGCAGGATTGAGCGATGCAGGCGTTGTCCAGCTGAGATTTACCGAACCGACACCGGGGCCAGATGTATAAGTCTTGGCAAAGCTCCAGCCAGACATCGTAGGCGTGGTTGCATTTATAGTGAGTGAGTCACCACCAGCATCAGTAAAATTGAGCGTGACGCTATTAATCTGCCCAGGACACGTATAAATCGTCATATTTGCAGGTGGTGTTGGAACCGTAATAGGGTTAGGCGGGTTAACAATAAAGTAGCTGAAGTCTTTGACATGTGAAGCTATCAACACGTTGTTCCTATACTCTTTGACCCTCAACGCCATGGCATAAGTGCCGACAAGGCTTGTCTGCATAGTGAGCATTTTTGTAGCATTATTTACTGTGCAAACACTACTTGGACCAAATGGATTAGCGGGTGTACACATCGGACCATTCCATGCTAAGGTTTGTACAGCGGAGTGCAAAGGTGTGATCAGTTCGTATACAAGACTGTCACCGTCAGCATCGGCACCCTGCAATGGCACATTCAATGCAGTGCTGGCTTTGCCTATGTAAGAAATATGACCCGACACAATGGGGTTTGAGTTGATGGCAGCCGAGTTATCGAGCTTTGCTTCAACATACAAGTTAGCGCTCGTAGAGTTTGTAAAATTATTTAGCGGCATCCTGCTTGAGACTGTGTAGCTAATTACCCAGTCGTTAGCTTGGGCCAGCGTAACGCTGCCAGTATAGACGGTCGTTTTAAAGCCCATTATCAAAGCCGAAGGGTTTTGACAGGTAGTAGGAGCAGTCGGACATGCTGGCGTCGTGGTTTGCGAAGCCTGGGTCAAAGTGAGATTCGTATTGGTGCTGGTGGAAAGCGACAGGATATTTACCGCTTGTATAGACGGCACACCAGCTCCGGCGCAATCAGAATTCACGGAAAGATAAATGGTGTAATTGGTGCCATTAAACTCGTATCGCAGATCTGCGCCGATGACGTGGCTGGCAAAGCCACGGAACGTTAGTAGCAAAAGGGCCACGAAGACAAGCAAGGTTTTGTTCATAGGAGATCAGTTTTGGTGTTTAGATGATAGAGCGGTTTTTTATATAAATGGTTGGGTTTGTCAAATAAATTTTATTAACAATAAGTTGTAAAACACTGGGCTTTTGTCACTGAGCGGTAAAGAAGTAGATCGCAGCCTAACCGACAATGCGTTTCTAACGTCTTTATTTACAGGCAAGGCAAAGTATAGGTACGAGGCCTTTCTGCGAAAGCAGGAAGGCTTTTTCTTTGTACCTTCCGCGCTATGAGCTTGAGAAGGGATGTACTGAGAGCGATCTACCCTGCGTACCGTTGGATGATGTCTTTTACCGAAAAAGGCGCAATCCATACAAATGAAAAAACGGCATCGCCGGGTGAATCATTTTACGCACTTGCAGTACAACTAAATGATGGCACGACACTCCATTTTGATGGCCTCAAAGGCAAAAAAGTATTGATCATCAACACCGCATCTGACTGTGTTTATACCGACCAGTACGCAGAACTGGAGCCACTTGCAAAAGAGACCAATGACCGGTTGGCGATCATTGCATTTCCGTCAAACGATTTTAAGGAGCAGGAAAAAGGAACAGATAAAGAGATCGCGGCTTTTTGCGGCAGCAGGTATCATATCAGCTTTCCCATAGCGAGCAAGTCGCATGTGGTAGGCAAAGAGCAGAACCGGGTATTTCGCTGGTTAACAGACAGCCAACAAAATGGCTGGAACAACCAGGCACCTGTATGGAATTTCAGCAAGTACCTGGTAGACGAACGCGGCTTACTAACGCATTATTTCGGACCTGCAGTTCCACCCGCACATATCAAAAAGCTGGCTTTCCGGGCCGGGTAAAACGGCTTACTTTTGCAGACGATGAAGTGGAAGCTGGTTCTTTACGGGATCATTCTGGCAGCGTTAGCTATCGGGCTAAAGCTGGTAGAATACAAATTCGTGGTGAGAGACCATGCCATAGAGGTATATGGCGGCATTGTAGCGGCGTTGTTTACCATTCTCGGCATCATTGCGGGTCAGAAACTTACCAGGAAGAAAGAGATAGTTGTGGAAAAGACTGTTCTTGTGCCTACTCCGATGCCTATCGCTGCTGTTACAATTATGGCCACAGACCAGCAACTATCTCTCTTCGGCATCAGTAAGCGTGAATATGAGATATTGCAACTGATGGCCGAAGGCCTGAGCAACCAGGAGATAGCAGACAGAACTTATGTTTCTCTTAGTACCGTCAAAACGCACGTGTCCAACATACTGCTAAAGCTGGATGCCAAACGCAGAACACAGGCCGTTATTAAAGCAAGAGAATTAAACCTGGTAGGATAAATCCGACTTTAGTTTTCACAAATCATTCTTAAGTATGAGGAGCAACGGAACTGCTTCCTCGACTTTTCAAAAAAGAAAATCTATGAAACGAACCACCAAAATTTTCGGTGCACTTGCAATGGGTGCTATTGTCGTCGGCTCTTTTGTTGCGGGTTATGCTCTCGGCAATAAAGAAACACGCAAAGCCCCTCACAAGGTCAGGGGAATTGGGGGAATATTTTTTAAATGTAAAGATCCCAAAGCACTAAAAGCATGGTATGACAATAACCTTGGCATTACCACCGACAAGTACGGTACCAATTTTGAATGGCGGCAGGCGGGCGATAGCACAAAGAAGGGCTTTACACTGTGGGCACCTTTCAAAGAAACCACGAAGTATTTTGAAAAGGAATTCATGATCAACTACCGCGTAGGCAATATGGACTTGCTGCTGGCCGAGCTGAAGCAAAAGAATATTTTACCGATAGATACTATACAAGCCGATACCTACGGCAAATTTGTACACATTATGGATCCCGAAGGAAACCGGATTGAACTTTGGGAACCCAACGATGAGGAATATGACAAAATCGGCAGCGGTATTACCGTGTATTAATGGAAAAATCCTTTAGGTCCAATCAACAAAATTCTCCCACTTTGGGCGGAAAAAGGCTCTATTTTCACTAAATCATCCTAAAGTATGAGGTCTTTCCGCTAGTCAGCCCCCCATATTTGCACAAAAAAGAAAACAAAGCTTATGAACCGTATTATTAGAACGTATGGTTTGATCTCGGGCGCGATCTGTATTGTCATGTTTACCCTCACCGCTATTTTCTGGAAAGAGATCGGCTGGGAAAGGAGCATGGCCGTTGGCTATGCCACCATGATATTGTCGCTGGGCGTGATATTCTTTGCCGTGCTGTCTTACAAGAACAACGTAGGTAATGGCTATGTGAGTTTTGGACGGGCATTTAAGATCGGCTTATGGGTGACTGTTATCTCAAGCCTGTTTTATACCCTTGCCTGGCTGGTGATCTATTACAATACTGAGCCCAACATAATGGATCAGTACTATATTCATTCAGTAGAAAAGATGAAAGCCTCGGGGGCCAGTGAAGCGCAGTTAGCAGAAGCAGCTAAAAACAGGGAATGGGGCATGAAGATATTTCAGAACCCCGTGACGAATTTTCTTTGGGTGTTCTTTTTCGAACCATTCCCGATAGGACTGATCATATCGCTTATCACAGCATTGCTATTGAGATCAAAAAAGAAGCCAGCCGACCTGGCGACCAACGCATAAAAAAGATAGCCCCGTATTTTACGGGGCTATCTTTTTCCTAGTTCTATTACCTCGCAGTCTTTGATTCGGTCGCCGTCAATAGCAAACCTAACAAGCGTACGTACCTTGTGCCAGCCATGTTTACCGGCCGCACCGGGGTTCATGTGCAGGCATTTTATCTTTTCATCGTAAATGATCTTCAGGATGTGCGAGTGTCCAGAGATAAATAGCTTTGGCGGATCGGTGTACAATTCATTCTTAATCGAAGGCGCATATCTACCCGGATAACCTCCAATGTGGATCATCATCACGTCCACATCCTCACATTTCCACCGGAGTTTTTCAGGATACTCGCTACGAATATCGTAGCCGTCTATGTTACCGTAAACACATCTCAATGGCTTAAAGGCCTTGAGTGGAGCTACTACGTCTGGTCCGAAATCACCGCCATGCCATATCTCGTCACAGTTTTCGAAATGTCGAAATACGGCGTCGTCAAGGTACCCATGTGTATCGGAAATAAGCCCGATGCGTGTCATTAAGACTGTTTGGTAAGTGTACGGAACACTTCTTCAAGCGATTGCGTTTCGGCCTGCATTGAGCTGATATTGATATCATGCGTCAGTGCCATTTGCATCACTTCTTTACGCAATTCATCAGGCTTGTTTGTATACAGTTTCCAGCTATTCTGCCCCTGGCTTTCGTAGCGGGTTACATGCTTCAGTTGTTTGAAGAGCTGTTCGTCTACCTTCGATTCGAAAGAAACCAGGAGTGCAGCTTGTTTAGTATTCCCTTGTTGAAGCTTATCGATAGTATCGTCCGCAACTATCTTACCATTGCTAATGATAATTACACGGCTACACATGGCTTCCACTTCCTGCATGATGTGGGTTGATAACAACACCGTTTTTTCTCTACCTATGCGAATGATCAGGTCGCGAATTTCCGCCAGCTGGTTAGGATCAAGACCTGAGGTAGGTTCGTCAAGGATCAACACTTCAGGATCGTGCAGCATAGCCTGGGCCAAACCCACCCTTTGCTTATAACCTTTTGAAAGCATTCCTATCTTTTTATGAGCTTCCTTGCCCAGGCCGGTAAGGACGATCATTTCTTCTATCCTCTCTTTGGTATTCTTGCCCAACTGGTGAATGCCCGCGCTGAACTCCAGGTATTCGCGCACATACATGTCATGATACAAAGGATTCGCTTCCGGCAGATACCCTACCCGCTTGCGCACATCCATTGGCTGCTTTTCGATATCGAAACCACAAACCTGGGCAGAACCCGAGGTAGGTGGCAAATAACCGGTGATCATTTTCATCGTAGTAGACTTACCGGCACCATTAGGACCAAGAAAACCTACAATTTCACCTTTTTTAAGCTCGAAAGAAATACCGTCGACCGCCCTTTGTGTACCGTAAACCTTAGTAAGCGAAGAAACCTTGATTGACATGCAGCAAAACTAATGAAATGAACGTGTTTTTTAGTTGTATAAAATGTAAAAAGCCGGGCTACAGCCCGGCTTTTACTTCAGAAAATATCATTTAAGGCCTGTTGCCTACAAAAGTGCATTCCTTGTTCTCGTTCTTCACTGTTTCATCAAACTCAACAGAAATTTTCTTTATATCAAGCACCAGGTGGCCAACGCGAACGTTAGCAGTATCGTGCAGCTGCACGCTGTTGCCTTCGATTGTACCAATGTATTTAGCGCCCGGCCTGCTTTTTAAGGTCAGGTAGATCACGTTGGGATTCTTTTCTATGTTTATTGCAGCAGAATCCGCTACAGGCAGCATGGTTGAGCTGCAGGTTGTGTTTCCAAAATAGCTACCTAAAAACCTATCGGTAGCGGGACTTTGACATTCAGCGCCTTCGTAGCCCGTAGGGCATTGGCAGAAGCCATTAACGCAGGGTGCTTCATTTTTACATTTAAGCGTAAGGCAGCTATCCCTGTCACAAGCAGATTGAACGACGATTGTGCAGATTCCAAAAAAAGCCAGAGCTGTTACCAGTGTGTGTTTCCAAAGCTTCATGCTATGCGATTATTGCCCTAAAATACAAAAAATATTGAGCTTGTAAAGGGTTGACTAGTTTTTTTCGCCATCAAATGCATTCCAGCCCTGGGCTGTGAGTTTATGTTTGTTGCCACCTTTGGTCACAAGGAATGTCTCTTCTGAAGCTTCAGTTATATATCCAATGACGCTGATATGGCTGTTGCCTGATATCTTTTCATGGTCGGCCTGGCTTATCGTGAAAAGCAATTCGTAGTCTTCGCCACCACTGAGTGCGCAGGTTGTTGGATCAATGTTGAACTCAAGCGCCATCTCCTTTGTATCGGCATGTATGGGTATTTTTTCTTCATAAAGCATGCAGCCCATTTGGCTCTTACGGCAAATGTGCAGCAGTTCTGAACTCAGGCCATCACTAACATCTATCATACTTGTAGGAACGATCTCATTCTCGCGCAGCCATTCTACTATATCCACACGTGGTTCTGGTTTCAGGATGCGGCCAACATTGTAAGCACGGTTTTGCAACGAAGGCTGTACCCCCGGGCTCTCGAGGAAGATGCGTTTTTCGCGTTCCAGCAGCTGCAGGCCTGTATATGCGGCCCCCAGATCGCCAGATACACATATCAGGTCGCCTTTTTTCGCGCCGGCGCGTGTTACGTATTTGTCAGGGGCTACTTCGCCAATCGCCGTCACGCTGATGACAAAACCCCTCTGCGAGCTACAGGTATCGCCTCCTATCAAGTCGACATGATACTTTTCACAGGCTGCATAAATCCCTTCATAAAACTCACCTAATGCTTCAACTGAGAACCGATTAGAGATTCCAATATTGACCGTGATATGCGTCGGCGTAGCATACATCGCACAGATATCCGACAAGTTGACGGCAACGGCTTTGTATCCCAGGTGTTTCAAAGGCGTGTACATCAGGTCGAAGTGTACACCTTCTAAAAGCATATCCGAAGTGATCACTGTTTGCCTGCCGAATTGGTCAATAACTGCAGCATCATCGCCTACGCTTAGCAGTGTACCAGCCTGCACTGTTTCGTTGTTCTGTGTCAAATGATCTATTAAGCCGAATTCTCCCAAACTGGCTATTTCTGTACGTTGCCCGTCCATTCTTTATATTGTTTTTTCTATACCGTTTTTGTGTAAAATTAGTCGTAGCATTTCATCATGTATGTGGCCGTTGGTGGCCAGTGTTTCCTTGTCGAACACGCTGAAAGCATTCCCCGCAAAGTTAGTGACACGTCCGCCTGCTTCCTGCACTATGAGGTAGCCGGCTGCAACATCCCATGGACTAAGATTGTATTCCCAAAAACCATCAAACCTGCCACAAGCCACCCAACAAAGATCTATAGCGGCCGAACCCAAACGCCTCACAGGAAGACCCTCCAGTATAAAACGCTCAAATACTTTTATCGGGTGTTCCGTAGTATTGGGCCATTTATAGGGAAACCCTGTAACGAGGCAAGCCCTTCTAAAGTCCTTTTTAGCGGATACTGATATAGGCACACCATTGAGCGTAGCACCCTGCCCTTTTTCAGCAAAGAACAGTTCATTCATCATAGGATTGTAGACGGCCCCGAGCACCAGTTCATTATTATGCAACAGGCCAATGCTTACACAGCAAATAGGTATGCCGTGTGCAAAGTTCACAGTACCATCAATTGGGTCAATGATCCATTGATAAGGTGAATCCTGCAGCTTTTCGCCAGTTTCCTCACTGATAATGCTATGGGATGGAAAATGCCTGAGGATAATTTCGATGATCTTTTCCTCGGCTCGCTTATCCACTTCGGTTACCAGGTTATTGATGCCTTCTTTATTTTCTATGGTAAAACTACCCTGGAAATAGGCCTGTATGATCTTGCCTGCTTCTCTTGTAGCTAGCATCAATACTTCTTTCAGTTCATTCATCGTGAATCAAAGTTTAAGTTCTTTGCCCAAATAATAGTCAATTACCTTCATCTTAAATATCAGTTCGTATTTGGTGCTGGCGAACCTTGATGCAGAAGCGTAGAGTGAATTCTGCACTGTCAAATAGTCTACAGTATTTGTGAGGCCAATATCGTAGCGTTTTTGAGCAAAATCAAATGCACGCTTTGCTGCATCGAAGGCACGAAGAGCTGCGTAATATTTTTGCAAAGCATTGCGGGCATCATTGTACGCTCTATATACATCCTGTTTCAGCTTCAGCTCAGCCTGGTATTTATTAAGCTGCTCTGAAAGCACATTGATGCGTGATTGCCTCAGGCCGTATTGCCCTTGCCACGCATTGAATATGGGCACACTAAGCGTGAGCGCCACAGTTTGGCGAAAGTTATTATCAAACTGCGTAACCAGTCTTGTGGTAGTAGTAGAAAAGGTGGGTGAGCTTTGAAATATCTGGTATTGGGTATTATTTAGGGCATCGTAAGCATACGCACCTGTCACAGGTGCCAGTGTGGCCCCTGTAACCTTTACATCTCTAACGGTAGTAGAATAATTGGTCCCAGCCTGTGCACTGAGCGCGACTGTAGGCCATAACGCCCCCCAGGCAGAAGAACGATTTTTTTCTGCAGCGGCAAGTCGCAGCTGCCTGCTGCGAATAACGCCGAGATGCCTAGTTGCTTCATCATAGATTTCTTCTGGCGTTAGTGTAAGGAGCATTTTTTCGTCTGCCACGGTGACTTGTGGTATTTCGGGGCCGTAGGGAGTAGCAAAGTCAAGGTTAAGCAGGGCTTTAATATCAAGAATTGCAGATGTATAGTCAGCCATCGCAGTGATGAGATTTGCACTGTCACTCGCCAGCTGAGATTCCATTTGAGCAACGTCCAGCTCCGGAACTCTGCCTGCATCGGCAAACTTGCGTGTCTGCTCCAGTCGTGCTTTAGACAACTCTACTTGCTTTTCGCTCACGGTCACCTGCTCTTGTGCCAGCAACGCTCGCAAGTAGCCTGTAGCTACATTTAGCGATACATCGTCTTTCAGTTGGTCAAGTTCGGCCCCTGCAGCATCAAGGCGTAGTTTATTACCTACTATAGTATACCTTTTCTGAAACCAGCCAAACAAGAGCACATCAGCATTGCCACTGGTACCTGTAAAATCGTAACTGTCGCCGCTCACAAATTGGTTAGTTGTGGGATCTACGGAGCGTCCAAAGCTGCGGCCATAGTTACCAGAAACATTCAAATTAGGCAGTTGTGAAAGGCGGCTCTGCTGTAGCGTCAGTTTAGCCAATCTTTCGTTCAGTACATTTTGTTGTATAGAGATATTGTGCTCCAATGCATATTTTACTGACTGTTGCAAGGACCACGTATCCTGGGCTGGTGCGCTTTGACAGAGAGCGGTGAACAATAAAACGGCGACGAAGAACGGGTGGCGCATAAAACAAAAATAGCTCAAAATTCATGAGCTATTCAAATATGCTGAAGTTGCAAACCCTGTCCGTAGCCAGAAACAGAAACCGGCTTTATTTTTTTGAGTATTTGCTTTTACGGTTGATCTTTGGAGTTGTTTCACCTGCAGCAGGCAGCGGTATCGGTTGCTGGCTGCTATCATCATCCTGAATCTGTATAGGCAGGATAATGGTTTGCGGTTGCTGGTTGGCTTGTACGGCAACCAGGTACTCAGAATAACCACCAAACTGAGACATTAACTGATAGCCCGTCTTTGTTAATTCCACCTTACCTGCATTACCAAAACCGATAACCGGTGTTACCCAACCAGAGCTGATCATTACCTCCCAAAGACGTTCAGATTCCTTATTGTTTAGCTTTACGTTGTTAGGAGCATATATCTGGTTTTCCAGGTGCAATGCGCTATCTGCGTTATTGTAGAGGTGTTTTAACACAATGTCGAAAATATTCTTGTCAGCAGCTGTTCTATCTATTACTTCTGCGGGTCTGACTTTCATCCGTTGCAGCGCCTTCTGATTCTTTTTAATTCTGTTCTGTTTCATAACTTCAAATTTTTCTATTGATCCGGCACCAATCCTTTCATTCTTATAGATATACTCCAAAAACTGTGCCCCGAATAGTTTTTGTTCTAAGTTATTGGTTATTGGCTATTTGTAAAGATGCGATCTAACAATATTTCTAAGTCATAATTAAGCTCGGCATTTCCCGATTCCCGGCAAATTACAGCTGCACCTAGTGTGTATTCAATTTTGCCAACTATGTATGTACATCTCAAAATGGGGAGTTTTTGCATACCGTTTTTTAACAAAGCGACATTATTGCGTAACTTAAATTTGTTTTGAAACTGACCGCATGCAAAGAATTCATACGCTACTGCAAAAACTCAACGACCTTTCGAAGACCGATTCTGATAATATCTCTGCTATTGATATTGACCTGATGCTCGACTATACCCGGGTAATGTATGCCGACCTGCTGGAATGGAAAAACAGGAAACAATTCAGTGAAAACTTGGCGCCGACAATGGTTGAAGACTCAGTGCAAGATGAGACGGAATCCCCTTCTATACCGAGCGGTAGCGCGCCATCCGTTGAGCTTACCAGTCAAATACAAAGCTTTGAAGCCCCGGCTGATCAAATCGAACCAACCACGGTAACAGGTACGGATATCAGAAAATACATTGGCATTAATGACAAGTTTCAATTTATCAGCGAATTATTTGGCAACGATAAAGAGGCATACGACCAGGTATTAGATAACCTAAACAAATGCACCAATTATTCGCTGGCCGTTGAATGGCTTGACGAGCATGCACACTCGCGCTACGGATGGAAAGACGACCAGTTTGCAGTTCAATCGTTTTACGACACGCTCAGCAGTTTCTTTGCTTCCAGGTGACCGATAATAGCCTTAGTAGCCCCCGCTTTCGAAAGCACATAGTCGCGTGCTGCCTTGCAGGCGTAAGCATAGCTGTATTGATCTTTCTTCCAGTTTAACAACTGGTGCTTGAATGCCTCCGGAGTATCTATAGTCACTCCCCCACCTACTGCGATCAGCTCTTTTGCCTCAAGGAATTTGTCGTATACCGGACCGAAGGCTACAGGTCGTCCCCATATAGCAGCTTCAAGCACGTTATGCACACCATCGCGATTAAATGCGCCTCCAACCCAGGCAACATCGGCATAACTGTATAACTGCAGCAACAAACCTATTTTGTCGACTATCAGAACCCGCGCAGACGAATGATCATGCCAGGTGCTCCATTTCACGCAAAGGCCTTCAAATTTCGTTTCGATATCATGAATATGAGATTCGTCTATCTCGTGCGGCACCAGAATAAGTTTCCATTGCGCAGGCAATATCTGCATCAGCTTTTGAAGAAAGTCCTCATCGTCTGGCCAGGTGCTGCCTGCAACAAGCATCTTCGCTCCCTTGCAATATGCCTGCGCTATCGCTATAGGCGTATTTGCCTGCGATGCTTCAACCACCCGATCAAAGCGAGTATCACCAGCTCGCGTCACATTCGTAACGCCAGCTTTCCCAAGCATTTGAACAGACTCCTCGTTTTGAACGAAGATGTGTGAAAAGCTATGTAGCATACGCCTATGTAATCGGCCATACCATTTAAAAAATGGCTGGTCTTCCCTGAAAATGGCCGAAATTAGTATGGCGGGAATATTTTGCGCTGCGAGTCTGGATAAGTAAAAATACCAAAGCTCATATTTAACAAACAGCGCAAGGTGAGGTTGTACTGTCTTTATGAACTGGGTAGCATTATTAGGCCCATCAAGAGGAAGGTAGAAAACATAGTCGGCACCAGAATAAGTTTTGCGTGCCTCATACCCCGAAGGAGAAAAAAATGTCAGCACAAAAGCATAATGCGGGTATCGCCTGCGCATTTCCTCCAGCAATGGACGACCTTGCTCAAATTCGCCCAACGAGGCGCAATGCATCCATATTCTGGGTCTACGTTCATTGATCAGTGCATATTTTATGTGCGCCAACAAACCTTGTCTGCCTTTTACAAACAATTTTGCTTTTGGATCAAAAACCGAGACGACATGCGCGGCTAGCCCGTAAAACCGAATAGCCAGCCAGTAGATAGCTGAAGACATCAACTACAAATATTCAATAAATTTAGCGAATTCTGGCAATACAGTAAACACCTGGTCAGTTTGACAAAACAACAGGCCCTTTTCCAAAATAATTCGATAACGATTGATTGCGCCAATCCTTTGGATTGGTTGTAATGTCTACAGAGTATTCGTTGGGATACAGGATACTGGAGACATTCTTAAACCGAGGTACTTTACATGTGTCTGCCTGGGCCGACGCAATTATTTTGAAACGATTTTCGGCTTCTATATTGTAACGCGCTGCCCTACCACTCACCACGTCCATATAGGCCTGCCGGATATTATTCGGATGATATGTGTGGTGAGGAAGGTAAACTTGTCCTACAACAAGTAAAATGATCAGAACTCTTACAAACGGCGTTACCATGGGTTTTACTTCATTTCGTTTACGGAAGTAGAAAAACAGGGTAAAAACAAAATAAACGAAGCCTAACAATGTGAAAAAATATGCCAGGCTTATGATTCGCGGATACGCGTTTTCGTTACCAACACTCCATATAACTGGGAATATGCACAACACGGGGAACGACAGCATGACTAAAAATGATAGTGCGGGATGTACATCAAACACTTTGACAGATTTAATACTATCAGAATTCAAACTGAGCACATCATACAAAACTATAGCTGAAAGCAATATTATCGGTAGCCATTTGGGAATGTAAACAATTGACAATACGATAGTCTGCATTGCCGTATATAAAAGGTTATGACTGTTCGGAAATACAGATTGACGGGCAGTATTACCTGGAGACAGCAACACGATGACGGCAAAAAGCACGCTGAGGCCGGTCAGGATAATCAGATGCGAATTCCATTTCCTACGCAGAATAAAATATACCCCGGTCGCCAGCAAAAGCATATACAGCAACAGCAAC
The DNA here is from genome assembly GCF_029269745.1 of Polluticoccus soli. NCBI lineage: Bacteria > Pseudomonadati > Bacteroidota > Chitinophagia > Chitinophagales > Chitinophagaceae > Polluticoccus > Polluticoccus soli. The sequence continues at coordinate 834,768 of NZ_JARJHT010000002.1, forward strand.
ATAGATGTTTCATTGCTGCCCACAATGGCAAAACACAAAAATGCAGCCGCCAACAAGTAAATTTTCCTATTCGTTTGTTCCAATCGAACCAGCGCGAAAAACAGCACAATGGTAAAAATGCTTGGGAGTAAATAAGTAAGGGAACCAATGACCCAAAATAAGCCCTCGGCTGTGGACGGGAGCTGGAACAAGAAGAGAAAAATGAATACTGAGACAATCGCCGACTTATCTATAAAAGACATATTCCTGAACAACGCATTTACCAGCACATACAGTGCACCGGTTAGCAACAGTAGTAAAGCAATAGGTATTACCTTATAAAGAAAGATATTCCCAAACACTAACGGAGTAACAGACAGAAGCGCCATTGAAAAGTATCTGCCCGTCCAACTAGTGTACCAGAATTTCTGAGCTTGCAAAAATCCCATTTCCCTGGCGATATGTGCGAGGGAAAAATCGTCGCCAGCTATTGGGTTATTGTATAGAGATATGATCAAAAATGGCAAAAGAGTTAACACGCCAAGCGCGACCAAAAAATATGACCCCAGGTGACCTTTGAAAAGTTTAGACATATTAATGATATCTAACGGACTAACAATAAAGAAATCCGCCCTCGCAAGCGCAAATTGCGTTTTTTAATTATCTATAATGCCGATTGATCCGCCATAGCTCAACAGGAGCTTTAATAAAATCGGACAGTTTCAATTTTGAACCAGCTATTTCCTTCCAGGTTCGCAAAGGCACCTCTAATATCTTCCCACGGCTATTTTCACCCGCACTTTTTTTCAAAAAGCGAAAAAGGACTTCGACATCAAAAAACCACTTGCTGACAAATGGTTTATCAAACAAAGATGTCACCAAACTACTATGAATTAGTTTTGCACCGCATTGACTGTCATAGATGCGTACCCTAAGCATATTTGCTATCACCGTTGCAAAAATTCTTCCCAGGTAGTGTCGTAGCATCTTACGCTCAACTCCGGCTCCAAGGCGTGCCACTCTTGTTCCCATGATGATCTGATGCTGGAGTTGCCCCCCCGAAAAATAAACAAACCAGTCTATCTCTTCGAGCGGTGTCGAAAAATCTGCATCCCAATAGCCGTAATAGTCAAAACCTGACATTTTGTTGGCATATAATAGTCCCTGGCGCACGGCTTCGGCCTTGCCACCGTTTTGTGGCATATCAAACACAAAGAATTGCCGCGGGTATTGTTGTGCAACTCTTTGAAGTAATTGAAGGGTACTGTCCTTGCTGCCATCATTAACGCCCAGAAATGAATACTGTGGATGAGCGTCCATAAATGCAGACAGGCTTTTAACATCAAGCCTGCTTTCCTCGTTGTAACAGGGAATAATTACGCAGATCTTCTGCATATAATATAGTTTGACAAGCCGGGAAGCTTAATGCCAAGTTTGGAAAACAGTTTTGTGAAATAATGATCGAACAACATTACGTTCCTGATGGCTGCTGTTACCCCATGGCCTTTGTTCCATTCGACCAGACCGGTTGTTGGTTTGTCGTTCTTAGTCGCTTTTTCCATAAACACCGCAGCTGCGCGTGCCAACAGTAACGAAAGAAAGAAGTAACCTTTTTTCTCAGATTTGAGGCCAGCCTGGTTAATATGGCGCTCCAGCATAGCATTGTCATACCTGCGATAGTGCTCAAGGAATACGTCATGCCTTGAAAACAGCGACTGGAAGGCTGGTACTGTGATGACAAATTGGGTCGTGTTGTCAATTGACTGAAATGTCTGCATCCATTTCAGGAAGGCTATATCATCAGCAATATGTTCGATAACATCGAGCAACAAGACCATATCTACGCTATCACTGCCCAGGGCTACCTGCGCGTCATCCAGAGTACGGAAGACTTGTATTTTGGTATGCTTGTTCTTATCGCGCAAAAACTCAAGCGTATCGTCGGTAAAATTAATGTCAACGGCAAAACAACGGATATTGGAATAACGGGAGCTAAGCTGCTCTACGAACCATGTATCTCCGCAACCCATATCCAGTAAAACACCGCCTGAAGCGTTCATTTCATCCAAACGTTTCTCTGCGAGGTCTATAACAACTTCCAGCCGCGCTAATTCCCAAGGATGCCTGGCAACAATACTTTGTGTTCTGAACTTGGCTTCTTTAAGATCCATATACAAATAATACACCCGCCAACCTGGCCGGCTTTAGTTTCAACAATGTGTAAACCGCTTAAATTGAGCGTTAAAGATAATCTTTTATGGAAAAAAGATTGAATAGTTACCGTTCGAAATCGCTATTCGAAGAATATCTCCTCGGACTTCCGTTTAAAAATGGGGAAATACCAACCTGCTCTAATGCCAAAGAGAACATCCAGGCGTGATCCATGATCCGGACGTTGAACGTCGAACAAAAAATCTCTGCGGCCTTCTGTAAAACCTGCAGTTACATTCAACCCGATATGAAAGTTAATGAGGCCATCTTGGGCGAAAAAATTGTAACCGATATATTGTTCCACAAACATACCATTGGTTAGCCTGTCATAGCCTTTGCGGTAGTCACGGCGCAACTGCGGAATCGTCTTCTCGCGATCAAACAAATTGATCTTGTGTTGCATAAAGCCAACAGTCGTCGTGATCAAAATACCATTGTCCGCATTTGATTTCGAAATATTGAAGATCTTGCTTCCTTGTATGCCTATTAAATACCCACGTTCATAAGTATTGATGCCTACAGGCTGACCGTCCTGGTTAATCAAGGCCCCATCATCATCGGTAAGATTTATCAAAAAAGAATCCTCCTTGATATTGTTACCGAGCAGAAAATCGATTTTCGGCCCAAACATCCAGTTTGTTTTTGTCTTGTAAAGTATTGCCCCACCAATCCGATAGTTGGTACCAAAACGATCGGCCATATCTGCAGCGGGAAAGTCGACACCCCCGTTTGCATTAATAATGAAGCCTTTATGAGCTGGTGTTTTTTCTTCGGTAAAAAGATCATTCTGCGCAATTGATGAGAACGCCGAAAACGCGAGAACTACTAAAATGCAAATTCGCTTCATGAAAACTCTTCCTTTCAGGTGGTGAAGATACGAGAAAAATTTTAGCGTAAATTTTCAGAACGCTTAAAACAAACAATGTATATGTGACGTTTTGTTGAATGCACCCGAAGGTGTAGGTTTGCACCCACAATTTAAAAAACTCCCCTATGCAGCATCTGCAAATGGTTGACCTGAAACGTCAGTACCAGAAAATAAAGCCCGAAGTCGACGCGGCTATTCAGCGCGTAATTGATAGTACCGCATTCATAGGTGGCAAAGACGTGAAGGATTTTGGAGAGGAATTAGCCGCCTATCTTGGAGTAAAACACGTAATACCCTGCGCAAATGGCACCGACGCTTTACAAATAGCCCTGATGGCGTTGGGCCTTCAGCCTGGCGACGAAGTGATCACACCGTCTTTTACCTATATTGCTACGGTAGAAGTAATGGCGTTGCTGCGCTTACAACCTGTATTTGTAGATGTTGATCCTGATACTTTTACTATAAATATCGATAGCGTTAGGAACGCCATCACGTCAAAAACTAAGGCAATTGTCCCGGTTCATTTATATGGGCAATGTGCCAATATGGAACCGCTGCTGGAACTAGCAAAAGAACACAATATACCGGTAATAGAAGATAACGCCCAGGCTATTGGAGGCACTTACACATTCTCGGATGGTAATACCGTAAGAACGGGCTCGATGGGCATCATTGGCTGCACGTCGTTCTTTCCATCAAAAAACCTGGGTTGCTATGGTGATGGTGGTGCGATGTTCACCAATGATGATGCGTTGGCTGAAAAACTAAAAATGATAGCCAACCACGGTCAGAAAGTAAGATACTATCATGAGATGGTAGGTTGCAACAGCAGGTTGGATACGATACAAGCCGCTGTTTTGCGCATCAAACTGAAACATCTTGATGAATATTGCGATGCCCGCAGGAATGTTGCCACTTATTACGACAACGCTTTCAAAAGCAATCCGCACATTATTACACCTTTCCAGGCGCAATACAACAAGCACGTGTTTCACCAATACACTTTGCAACTTAAGAATGTAAACAGGGACGAACTGCAGACAAAACTGTCTGAAAAGAACATTCCTTCGATGATCTACTACCCTGTGCCCAGCCACAAGCAGAATATGCTGAAGGAGTTTGTACCAGCTAATATCAACCTGCCAGCGACGGATATGTTACAGGATTGCGTTATCTCATTGCCTGTACACACCGAGCTTACAGAAGAAGAACTGAAGTATATCACGACCAATTTTCTTGCAATTATTGATCAACTTACCAAATAATGAAAGTTACAAGAACACCTATTGAAGGTTTGCTGATCATAGAGCCAACCGTTCACAGAGATGACCGCGGATATTTTGTAGAAAGCTATAACGACCGTGTTTTCAAAGCGTCGACAGGCTTCACAGAAAACTTTGTGCAGGATAACCAGGCGGGATCATCAAAAAATGTATTGCGTGGACTCCACTATCAAAATCCCCCTGTTCCGCAAGCTAAACTGATACGCGTGTTGCAGGGAACTATCTGGGATGTAGCTGTAGACATAAGAAAAGACAGCCCAACTTATGGCCAGTGGTATGGCGTGGAGTTATCTGGCGATAACAACCTGCAGTTTCTTATTCCGCACGGGTTTGCGCATGGCTACTCTGTGCTCTCTGAACGGGCTAACGTATTTTACAAGTGCGACCATTTTTACAACAAGGAAACTGAAGGCGGTGTATTCTACGCAGATCCTGCATTGAATATAGATTGGAAAATAGACCTATCAACGGCTATTGTTTCCGAAAAAGACAAGGCACAGCCTTTGCTGAAAGATGCCAAAAACGGGTACTAAACTCCGTTTCAGAATAAAAAGAAAGCCGGTTGTAACAACCGGCTTTTATTATGACTTCATGTTTACAAATTGAAGAGGCAGGTCGAGGTTAGAACTGCGGCAGAGTTGTATCACGTCCTGAAGGTCGTCGATCTTTTTACCAGTTACCCTGATGATATCATCCATAATGGCAGGCTGCACTTTGAGCCCGCTGTCTTTTATCAGCTTCACTATTTTTTTAGCCATATCCTTGTCAATTCCATTCTTGACAGGCACAGTTTTCTTCACATATTTGCCAGAAGGAGTTGCTTCTTTCGACATATCGAAAGCATTGGCTTCAAGGCCCTGGCGCATGGCTTTCGTGAGTAAAACGTCCTCTACCTGTTTTAGCTGCATATCACTTTCAACCTCCAGGTTGATGACCATATCTTTTTTGTTTAGGTCGATCACGACGTGCGTACCTTTAAAATCGTAACGGTTATCAATTTCCTTTTTGGCAACGTTTACCGCGTTATCTAACGTTTGCGGATCTACTTTGCTGGCAATGTCGAATGATGGCATATGGTGTTGTTGATTGTTTGTAAAAATACTAATCCCGGACTCAAAAATCAATTACCTATCTTTTCTTCCAATTCCAGCATCAGCTCAAATGCCTTGTCGTATTCTTTGCTTTTCGCATCCAGCTTAGCTGTATGCTGACGATATTTTTCGTCCAGTTCTCTAAACTTCTCTTTATCAGCATAGAACGTTGGGTCGCCAAGCTGAGCTTCCAGCTTCGCTTTTTCTTCGTTCATTTTTGCCAATTCTTCCTCCAGTCTCTGAAAAGTCTTTTGCTGCTTTTGGTATTCCTTCTTAAGATTTCTTAATTCAGCCTCGTTTACATTAGGCACTGGCTTTTCTTTTTTCTCAACTTTTTTCTCTTCAACTTTTGCCACAACAGGCTGAGCTTTTGCCGCATCTTGCAGGCGTTTTTGACGCTCGCTCTCAAACACTAACCATTCGTCGTAAGTGCCAATAAACTCTTTGATCTTACCGTCCTCGATGTGCCAGATTTTATTGGCAGTTTTGCTGATAAAATAACGGTCGTGCGATACCAGGATCAAAGTGCCCTCATACTTGTTCAGTGCCTCAATCAGCATTTCCACAGACTGCATATCCAGGTGGTTGGTAGGTTCATCGAGCATCAGGAAGTTACCCTTCATGGCAATAGTCTTTGCCAGCGCCACCCTCGCCTTTTCACCTCCAGACAGTACTTTGATCTTCTTGAATACATCATCGCCACTAAACAGGAAACAACCTAATAACTGGCGTAGTTCCAACTCGGTTTTACCACTTCCTGCGCGCTTCATTTCCTCCAGTATCTCATTCTCCACGGTGAGTGCCTCCAGCTGGTGCTGCGCATAAAAACTCTCCTCTACATTGTGGCCTTCCTTGCGCTCACCTTCAAACGACTCTTTGCCTGCTATTATTCGGAGCAACGTGGATTTACCACGACCGTTGGCACCTATCAGGGCTATTTTATCGCCACGGTTGATCTCAGCGTCTGCATGTTCCAGTATCGTCAGGTCGCCAAAACGCTTGGTTACATTCTTAAGCGTATTGATGATCTTTCCCGGTTGTACGGCAACGTCGAAGTTGATGTTCATCACCGGCATCGTTCCATCAGGCGCTTCAATACGATCGAGTTTATCCAACCTCTTCAACGCACTTTGTGCTTGTGCCGCTTTAGTTGCCTTCGCGCGGAAGCGTTCTATAAACCGTTCCTGCTGGCGGATATAGTCTTGCTGATTTTCGAAAGCGCGCTGCTGCAGTTCCATACGTTCTGCTTTCTCTTTCTGGAAGAAAGAATAGTTACCGCTGTACTGGTGAAGGTCCTGTTGCCATACTTCTACTATTTTAGTCACCATGCGGTCGAGGAAGTACCTATCGTGCGACACGATCACAACGCTACCTGGATATCCTATGAGATAACGCTCCAACCATTCAATAGATGGAAGGTCAAGGTGGTTGGTAGGTTCATCGAGCAGCAGCAGATCGGGTGCCTGCAGCATCATTTTCGCCAGCAGTACACGCATGCGCCAGCCACCGCTGAACTGGTTATATGGTCTTTGAAGATCAGCCGTAGAAAAACCAAGGCCTTCCAGCACTTCTGCAGTACGATGTTCCATTTCATACCCGCCTGCCACTTCAAAATCGTGCAGCGCATGACTGTAATCATCCAGCAACTTCGCATCGTCCGGCTTGTATTCCAGTTCTTTGATCAGGCGGGCCATTTCTTTCTCCACTTCATGCGCTTTCTCAAAAGCCTGCATGCCCACCATCAATATCGAGTCATTGGTAGAAAAGCTTAACAGATCCTGGTTAAAAAAGCCGATCGTAACGTCTTTGGGTTTATTGATCACACCATTGTCTACTCGATAGGCGCCGGTAATGAGACGCAGCAACGTCGATTTACCAGCACCATTGCTACCAACAAGGCCTATCCGCTCCCCTCGTTCTATCTGCCAGCTGGCATCTTCAAGAATCGGGCGGGCACCAAAGAAAAACGAAATATTCTGTAACGATACTAACATAAGGCCGCAAAATTACACTACCTGCGGTTAGCATTGAAGCATACCGTATTTTTGCACAAAATTTTTTAGCTGATGCGACACATTTCTGCTATTTGCCTGCTTTGCGGCCTCTGGCTGGTAAGCTGTAACAACGAAACCAAGACAGAACAGGCCGAAAATACTGCTGTAGAGCAGCCTAAATTGCCACCGCAAAGCAAGCTAGACTCTACCGGCACGCAGAAATTATTGGCTGTACTCAGCAGTTATTACGAATTAAAAGATGCGTTAGTAGCAACCAGTGCTTCCAAAGCCGATGAAGGAGCTACAAAACTGATGGCGGCAGCGAACGACCTGGACGGCTACATCAAAACGGACAGCGTTAACAGTAGCGCGCTGATGCCGCAACTTGACTCGCTCAAGGAAGGTGTAAACGGCATCCTGTCTGTAAAAGACGAAACCACAGAAAAGAAGCGTATTGCTTTCGAAAAAGTATCGGATGCGATGTTTGCCTTGCTGAGAACTGCCGACATTAAAAACGCCGGTGCATACAGGCAATACTGCCCAATGGCGTTCAATGACAAGGGCGCTTATTGGCTGAGCAATGAAACAGAAATACGCAACCCATATTTCGGTAAAGTGATGCTGGAATGTGGCGAAGTGACAGATTCTTTAAAATAACCTCTTTTTCTTAGACTGTATGTTCCCTATAGCGCGTCCATTAGTATCTACCCTGCTCGTTCTATTGTTGCTACCAGCAACGCTTTTAGCCCAAAAGAAAGTGACCCTGAGCGGCTACATGCGCGATGGCGGAAGTGGCGAGGCCCTTGTGTCAGCCACTGTTTATATAAAAGAGTTGCAGCTAGGTGCTCAGACCAACAACTACGGTTTTTACTCTATTTCAATGCCAGCTGGCACCTATACAGTTATATATTCATATATTGGATACAATTCCCGTACAGAAAATATTGCCCTGACTGAGAGCCGTACACTGAATGCTGACATGGACAGCAAAACGACGTTGAAGGAAGTAGAGATAAAGTCAACGCGTGCTGACGACCATGTGAAGGGCACAGAAATGGGTACGATCACGCTTTCTGCTGAGAAAATAAAAACGTTGCCCGTGATATTTGGTGAAACCGATATCCTGAAAGCACTGCAGCTAATGCCCGGCGTTCAGTCGGCGGGCGAAGGAAGCTCGGGTTTCTACGTGCGCGGTGGCGGTCCTGACCAAAACCTGGTGTTGCTCGACGATGCTGTGGTATACAATACAGGTCACTTATTTGGCTTCTTCTCAGTATTCAATACAGACGCCTTGAAGAACGTAACCCTGATAAAGGGGGGCATGCCGGCCAATTATGGCGGTCGCCTTTCTTCTGTTGTGGACGTATCGATGAAAGAAGGTAACATGAAAGAGTACCACGCGGAAGGTGGCATTGGCCTGATCGCTTCACGCCTGACGGTTGAAGGACCAATCAAAAAAGATAAAGGTTCGTTCATGTTGTCGGGCAGACGTACTTATATCGACGTACTGATCAAACCATTCGCGAAAGGTTCATTTGCGGGTTCTGGTTATTTCTTCTACGATGCCAACCTAAAAGCAAACTATAAGATCACCGATAAAGACCGTGTGTATGCCAGCGGCTACTTCGGACGTGATGTATTTACATTCAAAAGCAGCAGCGGTAACTTCGATGCAAACATTCCCTGGGGTAACAGCACAGCTACGGTGCGATGGAACCACTTGTTTAGCGACAAATTGTTTCTAAACACAACCGCAGTATATAACGATTACAAATTTGCTTTCGCAGCAGGTCAGAATGACTTCGAGATCAAACTGTCTTCCGGTATTCGGGATTACAACGTGAAATCCGACCTGGACTATTTCACCAGCTTCAATCACCACTTCAAAGGTGGTATCGCCTACACTTATCACAAGTTCATCCCTAACCAGGTGTCAGGACGTGCGGGCAGCACGGTACTTGAGCCCGACAATGCACTTATCAAATATGCCCACGAAGGTGGCGCTTATATCTCCGACGATTTTGATCCGTTCAAATGGATGAAGGTGACCGCTGGCGTGCGCTACTCGTGGTTTGGACAAGCGGGACCTTATACACAATACCAGTACGATATCAACCAGAAGAAAACAGACAGTACTGTATTCGGCCCTGGCGACCTGGTAAAAACTTATGGAGGATGGGAGCCCCGTTTGAACATGAGGTTTACAACAGGTAATAGCTCATCGATCAAGGCAAGCGTTGCAAAAGCCTATCAATACATCCACCTTGTATCGAATAATGGCAGCACACTGCCGACCGACCTTTGGGTGCCTAGTACGTTCTATGTACAACCGCAACAGGCATGGCAATACTCACTTGGCTATTTCCGCAACTTCTTTGATAATATGCTGGAGACCTCGGTAGAAGTGTATTACAAAGACATGAAGAACCAGATCGAGTATCGTGAAGGTTACGTGCAAAACAGCATCCGTGACCCGGAACTGGACTTTGTATTTGGTAAAGGTCAAGCTTACGGTGCCGAGTTTTTTGTAAACAAGACCAAAGGAAAGTTTACCGGATGGATCGGCTACACGCTCTCCTGGACCTATCGCCAGTTCCCCGACCTGAATAATGGTGAGCGCTACCCTGCTAAATACGATCGCCGTCACGACATTTCCGTTGTGGGCACTTACCAGCTAAATGATAAGTGGACGTTCTCGAGCGTATTTGTTTACGGCTCCGGAAACGCCATTACGCTGCCTACCAACTATTACTTCATCGAACAGACGATAGTACCACAATACAGTAAGCTGAACGAGTACAGGTTGTTCCCTTATCACAGGCTTGATCTGTCGGCGGTATATACACCGAAGTCTAAAAAGAAAAAGCGCTGGGAAAGCAGCTGGGCCTTCTCTGTATACAATGTATACAGCAGGCAAAACCCATACTTCCTGTATGTGGATACACAAGGAAGCGTGGCTGAAGGTGTTGAGGCCAAAGTGAAACAGGTATCTATTTTCCCGATACTCCCGAGCATCACTTATAACTTCAAATTCTAATCGGCATCATTGTCAAGAAAGAGATAATAAGCAAAGGGCGCCATGGCGCCCTTTGCTTATTTACCAGCCTTCGCAGGCAGTTCTTCAATAAACTTCTGACAGATCTTCAGGGGATCGTATTTGCTGAATTCAACGGCCAGGCGCTCTACATTCCGCTGGTATATGTTATTACGCATCACTTCCTCCACGGCTTTCCTGATCTTCTCCGGCTTAGGACGTTCGGTGTGCAGATTAACGCCTAACTTGAAATATCCCACCCTTGCGCATATTTCATTCTTGCCTTCATGCACGCCACCCACAACCATTGGTAATTTGTTATTAATGCTCAGCATCACACCACCATAGCCACCATTCGATACGTATACATCTGCATAGGGCATGATAGCATTGAACGGAATAAAGTCTTCGATGATGATGTTCTCATAATCCAGGTAGCGCTCGCGCAGTTCTGCTGTTTGCCATCCTGCAGTTGTTACTACTACCAGGTTGTTGGTGCCTTTAAAGGCATCCAGCGTTGGTATTATTAGTTTGGTTACATCACCTTCAAATGTGCCTTGAGTTACGAGAATCAGCTTATCGTATTTCCTGATCTGCTCTTCAAATTCTAGTTTGTATGGTTTACCGCTTGAGTACGGCATCAACGGCCCGATGAAATGGATGTTCTTACTCATCTGCGGACGGCGATATTCAAAACCTGGCGTGCCGCTTTGCAAGTAAAGCGTTGAATGTTGTATCTGCACATCGAAGATGTTGAGCTTTGGCAGCTTTACGCCATACTGTGCATGGTACTTGTGCATCAGCTCGTGCGGTTTTTTCAAAAGCACGTTGTCGGTCATATACCTTAAGAACGCATGAAATGTTTTTCCGGCAAAGCTCTTTGCAGGGGTGAGTCCCATAATTGGTGGCGGTAATTCCTTAGAGGTTTCGCCGAGCGGAAGTATGCCTATAGTCACTACCTGTTTCTTGAGTATCCGCTTTACAAACGTGATCCCTGTAAAAGCATTGTCTGCTATCAACACATCGAAATCAAAGCCTTGATTGATGTCTTTTATATCCTCGAAAAACTCGGTTCCGCGGTCAATAAAATAAGAACAGATGTCCAGTACCACCTTCTTCACATGATTTTTGATCTTCTTCCTTTCCGGTATTACCTCATCAATGTTGTGTACTGTCACTTCTTTCGCTTTCGCAAACAGGTAGTACGGAATGCCGAGCTTTTCGATCTTAGAGGCATAGGTTGGGCCGGTGTACCAACGCACGTCGTGACCTTCGTTTTTCAAGTGCGCTGCCAGGCCGGTTAGCGGATTGAAGTGCCCATCGGCCGGGATATTAGCAAACAGGATCTTCTTTTTCTTGTCGGCTGTCATTGTCGTAATGGCTTCGAGGGTGTTGTCAAATGTAGTTCTCATTGCTTTCGTATTTGGTTTTTCTTTTGTTTATGCTGCAAAGAAACTCCGGTCCACAAAGGTGAAAAAGCGTAATTTGTGCCCAAAACAGGTCATTTTACGCCATGGGACTTTTAGCCACAACAGTACGAGATATCCTGCTCTCAGCTTCGAATTATGGAGTTGCGTATGACCAATTAAGAGAACTTGCCGGTTTTTCCGCTGAGGAGATCGGTGATTCCGGCCGTATGGTTGAGTGGGAAAAAGCAGCAAACATTTGGGACCTGCTAGCCGATCTGACCGGTAACGAACAAATAGGTCTTATACTGGGAACAGAAACCAATATCAGCATCACCGGCATGGTTGGTTTCCTGATGCAAGCCAGCAATACATTTGAAGAAGCGGTTGAAGTTTATTGTAAGTACGGCTATATGGTTTGTCCTATGGTCACATTTGCGTACAAACGCGACGGCGACAGGGCCATTATTGAATTGCATCAGAACGCTATGTGGAAGTCGTCGTTGCCCAGAAGCGCAAGGATCTCAATTGACTTTATCCTTGCCAACCTGATAGGTTTTACAAAGACCCTTACTGGCAGAGAAATATATCCACAGACAGTAGAAGTAGAATATACTAAAGAAGCCGTAGATGAATACAGAAAGCTGCTGAAATGCCAGGTACTATTCAATGCACCACTGCATAAGATCGTGTACAATGCCGCCGATATGCAGACAAAAGTGCTGACAAGTGACACATCGCTTTTTCAGATGTTCAGCGGTATCCTCGCTCAAAAGAAAACACTTGCGCTACAAACCTGCTGCAGGGATACAGTAAAAAACCTTCTCGTCATGCAGTTCAAAGGGCAAATACCAACCGTTGAAGAAGCAGCTGAAGGATTGGGCATGACGGTACGCACATTGCAGCGTAAGCTTACGGAAGAAAACACTAGCTTCCGTACTATAGCCAACGAAGTAAAAAAAGACTTGGCGCTGCACCTGATGAAGAACCCGGATGCAACGGTAACAGAAGTTGCGGAAGTATTGGGTTATGGCGACCTGCCAGCCTTTAGACGGGCATTTAAGACTTGGACCAACACAACACCGAAAGAGGTAAAACGAAAGCTAAAAGCCGAACAGTTGCCTGTTTCAGCGGCGTTTGCCTAAAAACTGCACTTTTCGATTAATTTTTGAGCAGACTGCCATAGGGTTGTCAGTAAAGCTCTTTTCTTTGCAGCAGAAAATTCAGACATGGAAAAAGAATACAAGTATTGCCAGAGCTGCAGCATGCCGCTCAACAAAGATCCGCAAGGCGGAGGTACCAATGCTGACGGCACAAAAAGCAATAAATATTGCAGCCTCTGTTACCAGAACGGCAAATTCACCCGCGACTGCACAGTGAAGGAAATGCAGGACTTTGTAAAAGGTAAACTTAAGGAAATGGGTATTCCGGGATTCCTGGCTGGCTTTATGACCAAAGGCATTCCTAAACTCGAACGCTGGAAACAATGAGCATCATAGACCAGCTGGCAACCTCGCTTGGCAGGAAGGACGAAGTTCCCAACCAGGAACTTGCGCAAAAGATCGCAGCTAAAAAGGACAAGAAAGCAGTTGATGAACTTGTGGCCAATCTTGTCAATAAAAGCAAGGACATCCAGAGCGACTGCATCAAGGTTCTATACGAGATCGGAACGATTGACCCTTTGTTGATAGCGCCGCATTACGAAGCATTTATTAAATTGCTTAACAGCAAAAACAACAGGCTGGTATGGGGTGCTATGACAGCTTTAGATGCAATGACAGACGCGGCACCAAAGGAAGTTTTTGCAAATCTTTCAGCGATCATGGATGCTGCAGATAAAGGCTCGGTTATCACTAAAGACCATAGCATAGGTATACTCATCAAGCTAGCTGGACACAAAGCTTATGCAGATGATTGCACTACCTTACTGCTCGATCAGCTGAAAAACAGCCTGCCAAACCAGCTGCCAATGTATGCGGAGAATGCACTGCCTGCAATAGGAACAAAATATAAAGAGCAATTCTGGAAGATACTTGAGTCGAGGCTGGATGATATGGAAAAGGAAAGCAAGCGAAAGCGAATAGAAAAAGTACTGAAGAAAATAAAATAGGGCACAGAATCTGTGCCCTATTTTATTAGCAGATACAGTGCTACAGAAATTGGCAGATCACGCCTCCCATTAGCGCCATTGACACTATCCAAAATCCCGCATTGATAAAAATATACTTACCTGTCTTCCTTTCGAAAAGGGCAGGCACACCAATGATAGGCAGTGCAAGAAGAATTCCGGCTATTGTGCCATGCAAAGCACCGTGTTTGAACGTGCGGAAGTTATGCCCGTATTTGCTCATGAATTCAGTAACATAGGTATTGATCTCAGTTCCCTTCTCCCTTAATCCAGGCTCATTATTCAATACCGAGAAGATGTGCATCTGGTGAATAACTATAGCCACCAAACCCATTGCCACCATTAAACTGAACAAGTATGTCAAACCAAATATTTTCCCCATGTTAGCACCGCTCCTAAGTTGCTCTTCTGTAAGTCCCGTACCTTTCATCCAGGCTGTTCCGAAAACTTTCGGATTATACCAGATCATACCTACTAATAGCGGAATGATCGCTGCAATTGGAACAATGAACCAGTTAAGTGTTTCCATAAAAAAGTGTGATTTTGTTAAAAGTAAACAGATAAAACAAAAAGCACAAGCTAACGGCTTGTGCTTTTGCAATTATTGTGTTTTATCACCTGAGAATCATCTCTTGGTCAATACGTTGTTCCGAACCATATCTTTTACAATGAGCTTCGCATGATCTTCTCCAAGGTCAGAAGCAGATGATGGATCGAAAGCTTCTGTTTGCACAGAGTACACCATCTCACGATTACTCATTTTGTACACGTTGCTCTCCCAGAAATAGCGGGTATCAACTGTATAATAGCCAGGAGTATATATACGATCGTAAACAGTTGAATAGTACCCCCAGAAGTGATCGTAATAAGTAGAATATGGTGCATATAGCACACGACCGGGTACATAGTTACGCTCCTGATTTACGTCCAGCAATACTATAGTGAGCACTGCATCTACTCCACTATTGGTGAGGCGATCTACAGCCATTGCTTCATCCCTGCTGCTAATTTCCTCCGGGCCGTACTCTGCATATGCTGAAGTGGCGTTATAGCCCAGTTCGCGTAGCTGAGCCACGGCATTTGATTCCATTGCGTCTCTCAGGCCCCGATCCTGTCCCGTAATGGCCATTACCATTATCTTGTTATACCTTGTTACTGAGGTTGTATTGGGTTTGGTCCATGAACTAGTGATCCATGAATTGGAGCAACTAGTACAGAAGAGGCAAACCAGGAACAATATTATTAACTGTCTCATAGCGAATTGTTTTAGCCGCTACGAAGAAGAAAATATCATTCCATAACTCGTTAAAACTTAACCCCTGCAGTAAGATAAAAGCTGCGCGCATCGCCCGGAATGATGCCAGGACCGGGATAACCGGTAGCTCTTCGGGTAAAGTAAGATACGTTGGCAACATTGTTCACCGTGCCCTCTAGTGTTAGCCAACGCCAATTCCAGCTTGCAGAAATATCCATCAGCTTGTATGCCGGAACCTTGCCATTCACTGCACTGTAGCCACCTTTCTCTGCATTAGTAGCATCTGCATATTGATCGCTTAAATAGCTGAGCTGATAGGTAAGCTTCCATGACTTGTACGCACCTTGTACGCCAGTTTTCCAGTTAACAAAAGGTACATACTCAACGCGTTTACCTTCGATATTTTTAACAGGGCTTTGCGTATAGTGCGCGTTAGTCAGCGCAAGGTTAGAATACACGGTCATGTTCCAATGCTCAGGAATGCTCTGCCATAGGCGAAGCACATCCAGTTCCATAAAGCTCTCCAGGCCGTATATCTGTGCAACACCAACATTGCCACGTTTACGGATGACCTGTGTGCTGTTCTTTACTGTATAATACTCGCCTATCCTGTTGCCATAATAGAGGTAAAACAAGTTGGCATCGAAACGGAATATCTGCTGTATATCTCCACGCACACCGAGATCGCTGCTCCAGCCTCTTTCATCAGCTATCGCAGGATCGATCTCGAACGATGGATTAACAACGCGGATATCATTAAAGGTAATAGAACGATAGTTCTGCGAGAAATTACCGTAGAACTCGACATGGCTGTTAGGCTTGTAGCTGCTACCGATGCCGCCAATAACAAATTGGCGCGGCAATACTCTTGCTTCATCAGTTACTTTGTCACTGACGATACTATCGCGCAGATCAGTTACTCTGTCATGGTAGGTACCGTTTGCTTCGGTGCGTATCCATTCTGCACGAATACCAGGAGTTACGTTCCACTTATCAGTGATGCGGAATATCTGCTCGGCAAACGCGGCCATGTTCAGATTCGGGAAGGCATAATCGGACAACAGTTCACTCGACTCGTTGGCAAATGTAAAATCAGCACCAGCACCATTGTTTACATATCCTTGTTTGTTCTCGCTATAACCACGGTAGGCACGCACGCCAGTTAACAGAGTTTGGCTTTTGCCGGCAATAGTATAACGATGCAGCAAGCGTGACTCTAGTGCAATATTTTCAAAAGTACCTTTCAGTAGATCGCGTGCGCCACCATTGTCCGGTTGCGAAGGCCGATTAGGACGGAAGCCTATCGCATCGCGCGATGCTACAAGGCCATAACTGCGTGTTTGGATGCGCGTGCGGGAAGACACGTGGTAATCCCACTCTACGTCAAGCAGGTTCCACTGCACAGCAAACCAGTTGCGTGCACGATTGCTTTGTGTAGGGTCAGCAGCAAACATATTGTCATCAAGACCGCCGGGTTGTTGCGCCAGGTATTGTAGGCGGGTATACTCGACGCCCAGCATGTGCTTATCGTTGAAATGATAGTGCAGGTCAGCGTAAGCGTTGAACGATTCAAACTGGCTATTAGGCCTCCAGCCATTGCCGCGCTTGTAGTGAGCAAAACCATAATAGCTCAATTTGCCTTTGGTACCGGCAATACTATTGAAAGAACCAAGGAAGCCCCATGAACCTGCAGTCTGACGACTCACAACTGTGATAGCTTTGTCGTCGCCCGGCTGTTTCATTTCGAAGTTCAGAAGGCCACCGAATTGTGTTCCATACTGTAGGCTTGCTGCACCCTTAATGATCTCGATCTTACCTAGGGCTTCTGTTGGAGGAGTATAGTAGCTTTCAGGGTAGCCCAGTGCGTCAGCACTGATATCATAACCGTTTTGGCGAACGTTGAAATTCGATGTACGGTTAGGATCAAGGCCACGACCGCCAATACTAAGCTGCAAACCAGAACCGTCATTTTCGAAAATGTTGAGACCTGCAACCTTAGCGTAAACCTGGCGGGTATTGTTAGTTGCCTTATTCACTGTCAGCATCTCTACATTGATCACTTCCGATTTTTTACCGGCTGTGAGCTTCATGCCATCTACCTGGTTGAGATGACCAAAGTTGCTTTGTTTTTTATCAATGATCTCTACCTCCTTCAGCCTTGTCGTGTCTTGTGCAAAGCTGAAAGAATAAATCGAAATAAGAACCAAACTCACCAAAAATCTATAACCCATATATCTCGTCCTGTAATGGCAGGATCCAGTTTTTGTGTTTGTAAGAATCGTATTCTGTTGCCAGGTCTACGTCTTGTTTTGCATACAGCCTGCTGCGTCGTCCATTCAGTGTCACATATATCGTTGCGTATACGCGCGGCTGTTGCATGCCTTGTTTTCTATAGTGAGCTTTCAGGTAATGAGCATATTGAATGATGAAGTCCGCTTGCGTGGCCATCATCTTTTCCTGGTTCTTGGTCAGGAAATCGTTGTTGTTTACAGCTACCACTTTCCCTGTTGCTTCATCTTTCACCACGAACTGTGCATACCCCATCTTCTCTATCAACATCACCCTCCACGAAAAACGAAATCCTTCTTCGGTCCAGAATAGCTCTCCGGGCATTGCGAGGTAGCGCCAGGGGAACGCCAATTGTATCGCAAAAAATATGACAAAGAGCACAGAAACGATCCGCTGTTTCAGCGGCGCAAAGATATAACTATTATAGCTGATATTGACATAAAATAACCCTAAACTTTGGCCCCTAAAACGCTGTAAAAAGCGGTCTATTTTTTCCGTATCCAGGAACACCAATGAAGCCAGGATCATGATATATGGAAACATGCCTATCGGGAACAGCAGCGAGGTCATAATATGGAAAGCCACAACCGCGACATAGGCATACGGGCGAGTCTTTTTATTCAGCAAAAAGAACGGGATGCTGAGATCGTACAGAGCCCCAAACCAGCTAAAAAAGTAAGCTACCCAGAGTTGGTTGAATAAGCCACCAATGAGCGGAAAATCATTTTTAGCAGGTAACCATAAGCGCAGAGGCATAGCCTCCATCAGCCAGTCTGAATTAAGCTTGGCTAGCCCGGCATAGAAATAGACGATGCCGAGCATCAACCTGATACTGCCTACAGTCCAGCGAGGGATGTAGCGCTTCGATATTTCGGGCTTCAGCTTCGCATCTACCGAAAAGTTCGCATTAGCCGGCAACCACATCATCAGGAACAAAACCAGTGTCACGAAATAGTAGTGATTCAGATAATTCGTTTTGTCCATCAGCTCTATGTAGGTAAAGCTGAGAAACAGTACTACAGACGAGAGCCTGTACATAAAACCCGCTGCAAAACACAAGGCACTGATACCACACAGCAAAAACAGCAAATACGTATATCCTCCTAGCGGCTGCACCCACTCAAAACCAAAATAGTGGAAGAAGAATTTCGGTTGGATGTACAGTTCTTCGATCCAACCTTTTGTCCAAAAACGCAACACACCTGCAAAAAGCATGAAACCGAATATCATCCTAAAAACAGCTAGGGAAGCCGAATACACCGGCTTCCCTAGATATTGCTTAGAAAATATTTGTTTCAGGTCCTGCATTATTTGCTTTTAGTCACCATCGTTGTCTACATAAGTAATCGATATCCCAAAGGCTGACACCATATCAACTTTCAGCAGTGGCACGACTTGCTGCAGCTCGTCGTACAACTGAAGCATGGCCGTACGATTGTTCGTTACGTTTTCTGCGATGCTGCCGTTTACACCCTGCATAGTTGTAAGTGCTTGTTGTAACTCCTCAGATATAAGGTCAGCCATCAACTTGCCATTATCATCCTTTGTACCTATTGCTGCCAGGTATGTTTTCATACCTATACCGGCTGCACCGTTGTTATAGCTTTTACCTTCATAGAAGTTCAGCACGCTGGTCAGTGAAGCAACAGCAAGTTCCTTCTGCAGGTCTGGCGAATAAAATGCTTCAGTCAATTCAGGCTTGGCTACGCCGGTCATTGCACCTACAGGCAATCCTATTTTACCTGCACGCAGGTACCGCTCAAAGTACAACACAAAAGCGTTGACCATTTTCGATGTACTGCTGCTTGCATCAACGCCTGTGCTGTTGATAAAGGTAGTTTTATAAGTACCCCAGTTAGTACTAACTGTCTGTACTTTCGACACCATTTTAGCAATTACATCCTGCAAATATTTTTTGCGGTTCGCGGCTTGTGCGTCGGTGGTGTATTGTTCTACAATCGCCGTATTGCCGGTTGCAATGCCGTTCAGCAAATAATCTACCGCAGCAAAGCCTTGGGCATCCTTGTGAGCAAATTGTTCCAGGTCATAGTTGCCTGAAGAAATATTCGCGTTCACTTTTGAAACAGTAACAGGATACGTATTCACATACATCCTCAGCGATACATCTTCGCCGGGACCGAACTCGAGCATATCTACCTTTTGCCACGTAGTATACGCGGAGCGAAAGGCTGTACGAACATCCCCAAGCGACTGTTCTGTTGGAGCTGAAGTAAACTGGGTAGATTTAGCCTGTAGGTCGTTTAGCTTAACAACCATATCCGCATATGCCGGCACAATATAATTGTCCGCATAGTTGGTAAGCATTGCTTTACGGTCGAAGTTGTCTGACGGGGTATTATTGTCGTCATCATCTTTTTTACAGGCAACAAACATCAGCGATGTCGCCAATACTGCCAAAACTGATCCTAAAAACCAATTTTTCTTCATGAGTCAGATTTTAGATTTACGCATGAAAGCGACAATTATTATGCCGCCTTCATACAATCGCCCTAAAAACTATTATTAGTGATTAACTTCTGCACTCTTATCGATACCGAAGGTAGTTGCGATCTGATCGCGAACGTTATCCAGGTCTCCGTTAGTCAAGCTCCAGAAACCATTTGTTTTACCACCAAGGATATTCAGCAGTTCATCAGATTTTGCTTTGTTGATCTTTGCATTGTATGCAAAACGCAGTGAATAAACGAAACCATAACCTTCAGACAACGCGTGGAATTTAGCACCGTCAGTAGTAGCAGTTTTTGTTTTGTTCAGGTAGCTAACTGCGATAGTTGCGATAGCTTTTTCCAGGTTGGTGCGGATGATAGAGATCTGCTCATCACGCTTGCTCATGTCTTGGTTTGCAATTGCAGCACGGCCTGTCAGGAACGCCATATAGATAGCTTCAGGACCGCCTGTAGTAGAGTTCACCTGACGAGCATAAGAACCAAGGTAAGATTCCAGCCATTTTGTACCGTCGTTAGGATCTTTTTTAGGATAGTACTCGTTTTGAGTCAGGCTGCCATAAGCTTCGTCCCAGTTGTGCTCCAGTTGAGTGTAGTTCTTACCGCTAACAAGAGTTTTGTTATCAGCACCTTGTTTTACCGTACCGAAGTAAATGTTAGACACCTGATCCAACAGTACAGCACCGATGATACCTTTTTGTACGAACTGGCCATATTCAAAGCCTTTCTCGTTAACCAGGTATTTGTTATCCAGCAAACCAGCCTGACCTGCCGCGGCAACGTTTGAACGTTGAGAGCTAGCCAGAGCGATACCGTCGAAATAGCTATTGAAAGTTTGTTCTTCCGTTGTCCTGTCAACACCAAACGACTCAGCAAGTTTCGAAAGGATAGTGATATCGCTCGCAGAGTTCAGAGTAGCACTTGTGAAGGCGTTGTTCTTGTTGTTGAACATGTTTTTCAGAACCTGGGCTTCCAGGTTTTGAGTCAGACCCTTTTTCATGTAAGCGTCCATCTCTTTTACCATCGCAGTACGAGTAGTGGCAGCGCTGAGATCTACACTTGTTTTGCCATCAATACCTTTGAAAGTTTCAAAGTAGTTGCTGGTGTTGCTCAGAGAAGTATACGGAACTTTTACCGGGGCTGTTTCGTCTTTTTTACAAGAAGAAGTGAACAATGCTGCACAAACGGCTGTCGCGAAAAGTATTTGATTTTTCATTTGGAAGGTGTATCCTTTTATTAAAGTGGGGCAAAGCTACCGAGTACCCTTCTCTTTCATTTTCATAATTGGGAAAAAAACGTCGTTCGCCGGAAAAAGCACAAAAAAAAGCCGGGCAAAAGCCCGGCTCTGAGTAATAATATTCAATATTATTATTGTATGACGCGAACATTTACCGCGTTCACACCTTTTCGGCCTTCTTGTAGTTCAAATTCTACGTGGTCGTTTTCTTTTACCTGGTCTTTCAGGCCGCTCACGTGTACAAATGTTTCCTGGCTAGAGCCATCGTGTTTAATGAAGCCAAAACCTTTGCCTTCATTGAAGAACTTTACAGTTCCGGTTAATTTTTCTGCTTGCACTTGATAATAAGTTTAAATCTGTAGGTATAAAGATAGCGGATAGACTGAAAAAACCAACCCTATTAACAATAAAACTAGTCTCTGCCCAGCTTTTTCAGCATGCGCGCATGTTCTATCAATGCGCGTACAAATGATGGCTGTTCATAATATGGAAGCCCGTATTCCTTTGCTGTCTCCTTCACAAGGGGCGCAACTTGCTTATAGTGAATATGGCATATATGCGGAAACAGGTGATGTTCGATCTGGTGGTTCAAGCCGCCTACAAACCAGAACATCATTGGGCTCTTTGGCGAGAAATTAGCTGTGTTCAGCAACTGGTGAACCGCCCATGTATTCTCCATCTTACGGTCGCCGGGTACCTCAGGATATTCACATTCTTCCATCACGTGCGCGAGCTGGAAAATGCACGACAACAGCAAACCAGCTGTAAAGTGCATGATCAGGAACCCGATCAGTACATTTTGCCAGGCTATACCCATCACGGCTATCGGGATAACGAACATGTAAGTATAGTAGAGCGCCTTATAAACGATTAGCTGACCGATCGCTTTGCCAAGAGTGATCTTTTCTTTTTTCAGCAGGTCTTTTTTATGGTAGTCATACACCTGCCTGAAATCTTTGATAGTCGCCCACTGCAGTGTCAGCAGTCCATAGAGGAACCAGGCATACAAATGCTGGTAGCGATGCATCCAGTATTTCTTAGAATGTGGCGAAAAGCGCAGGAAGATGCCTGCATCGATATCATCATCCAGCCCTTCAATATTGGTATACGTGTGGTGCAGGATGTTGTGCTGTATCTTCCAGGTTACTTCGTAACCACCTACCAGCGCGATGATCTTACCTAGGTATTTATTGAGGGTTTTATTGTCAGAATAAGAACCGTGGTTGGAAT
Organism: Polluticoccus soli; assembly: GCF_029269745.1. Taxonomy (NCBI): domain Bacteria; kingdom Pseudomonadati; phylum Bacteroidota; class Chitinophagia; order Chitinophagales; family Chitinophagaceae; genus Polluticoccus; species Polluticoccus soli. The sequence goes on from NZ_JARJHT010000002.1 coordinate 857,238, forward strand.
CATGCATCACTGCACAACCAATACCCGTCATACCCACACCCATCAGGAGCCACAGGCCATAGAATACGAACAGGTTAGAAGCGGCAATCCCTGACACCATAAAAGCATACGGTATCAGGTACATTGCAACTATGGCAAAGGTTTTCCTTTTCATAGCAGCATTACCATGCGTCTCTATATTATTGGTAGCAAAATAGGCGTCTACTTTCTTTTTCAGGGTATCGTAAAACCCTTCACCGTTCTTCGGAGCAAAACGAACTATTTCTATCTTTTTTGTGGTAACTGACAAACCGTAAAAATTTGTGCAAAGATAGTCTTTTATCGACGTGGGCTGCCAGATTTTCTTGTTAATATCAATTGTGTATCAATACCATGAACATAGACAATAAAAAAATAGCCACCATATAGGTGGCTATTTTTCAATATTCTGTCGCACTATTTTTTCATTGCGTCCATCTTGGCCTTCATTTCGTTGGCCTTATCCATTTTGTTTTGCCTTGTATATACTTGCTTCAGTGCCGAAAGTGATGACCAGTATGTGCTCTTATCATCGCTGCTCAGGCTAGCCAGTTTAGGCTCCAGTTGCATATATGCTTTTTCAAAGTATTGTGCCGATTGTTCGAAAGCTGCATTTGTTTTTGCGCTCAACTCATCGATCTTCTTTTTATCGGCTGCGGTGTTGCCATCTATTTTGTTCATGGCTGAGATGTATTCGCTAGCCTGGTTGAAATAGAACACGCCGGCGTTGAAGTTGTAATCTGCACTGTTTGGAGCAGCTTTCAGCAGGTTGGTATAAGCGACATTTGCTTTTGCTATCAGGTCATCGTAGTTGGCTGGCTTAGGCAGTGCTTTACCTTGCGCATCTTTAGGGAATGCCATGTTGGTATAAGCAGTTGCGATGTTAGCCAGGTAGTTGGCGTTAGAAGGATCTTTCGCAGCTGCGTCTTCCAGTTTTCTCAGGAATTCATCCTGCTTGCCGGTACGGGTGTAGTAAGTAAGCTCTTCAACTTCCAGCGCCTTGTTGTTCGGATATGCTTTCCTACCCTCTTCTATCAATGCGATCACTTCGCTCTCCTTGCCTTGCTTTTTGTAGATGTCTATAAGAGCGAGGTACACGTTCGGAGTCTGGATGATAGGGTTACCTTTCAGAGAAAGCAATACCGGCAACGCTTCGTCAGTTTTGTTGGCATTTACAGCGCTGTATGCACCAAACAGTTTTGCATTGGTAGCTATGGTATCGAAGTATTTGTCAGCAGCATACTTCTTTCCGCCGTCCAGTTCATGTATGCGTGCTACTTCTTTTGACGAAGCCAATGCATCTTCATACTTTTTTGCGTTGTAAGCATCTACCAGGTTATTGTAGTTCGAGAAGGCAATTCCCCTTAGTGCTTTGCCCACTGTTTCTTTTTCGTATTTAGGATCCAGCTCTACAACTTTAACGAAAGACTCAGTCGCTTTAGAAAGAGGCTGTGATGCTTTGTACTTCGGATCGTTCTGCATATCAAGCAGGATAGAACCGCGCACATACCATGTTTTCGGATTATCTTTTGTTGATGGATCAGCTGCTGCCTTCTCAATAAATTCAAGCGCCTTATCCAGTTCTTTATCAGACTGTGAGTTAAGCGCATTCTGTATGTTTATTTTCTGCGCCATAGCTGAAAAGCCCGCCGCCAAACACACTGCAGTTACAATGAATTTTTTCATTAATTGTATTTTAGAGATTGGATGTAAAATTATAAAAACCGGATCTCTCAAGTGTTAAATTGAGAGATCCGATCGTTTTATTACCTGGAGGTTACAATACTATTCTTCCGGTGCATCTTCTGGCGCAGGGTTCACATCTACGATACCTGCTGCTTCTTTATCTTCTTCTCCTTCTACTTCCTGCTCCTCTATACGAGCAATAGCAGCTATCTCATCGCCGTCCTCAATGTTTATAAGTTTTACACCCTGTGTAGCACGGCCAGCTTCGCGAATGTCTGCAACACGCATGCGGATAGTGAGACCCGAGCGACACGTGATCATCAGATCATCTTTTTCTTCTACCGCCAGCAATCCGACAAGTGCACCGGTCTTTTCAGTGATATTGATCGTCTTCACACCTTTACCACCACGGTTGGTGATGCGATAAGATAGCGCATACAATTTCTCAATGCCTTCAGCGTCTGTGATCTTCACCGCTTTTTCTTTGTCTTCAGCGGTTGCATTTTCATCCAATGGTTCAATGAACGGAGTACGTTTACCAAGGCCACGTTCAGACACCACGAGTATTTGTTTGGTAACATCGTCCTTCGACACACAAAGCATACCGATCACCTCGTCGTTGTTCTCATCAAGCTCGATACCGAATACACCAATAGCACCACGGCCTGTTGTACGCACTTTGCCTTCTTCGAAACAGATAGCGCGGCCTGATTTCACAGCCATCATGATGAAGCTGTTACCGTCGGTCAATGATACATCCAGCAGCTGGTCGCCTTCCTGAACGGTGATCGCGTTGATACCATTCTGGCGCGGACGGCTGAAATCTTCAAGCGATGTTTTCTTGATAATACCTTGTTTGGTACACAGTACGATGCAGTGTTTCTGCACATACTCTTTGTCTTCAAGATTAGGTATGTCGATGATTGTACGGATCTTATCGTCTGTTGGCAGCTGTATCAGGTTCTGGATGGCACGGCCCTTCGCATTCCTGTCAGCTTCTGGTATTTCGTACACCTTCAACCAGTAGCAACGTCCCTTTTCTGTGAAAAACAGAAGCGTATGGTGCGTTGAAGCTATGAACAGGTGTTCGATATAATCTTCATCGCGTGTACGTCCACCCATGGCACCACGGCCACCACGGCGTTGTGAGCGATATTCTGCAGCAGATGTACGTTTGATATAGCCAAGGTGAGAAACGGTGATAACCACGTCTTCTTCTTCGATCAGGTCCTCGATACGCATTTCGTTAGCGAGGTACTGTATCTCAGATTTACGGTCGTCGCCGAATTTCTTTTGTACATCCAGCAATTCGTCTTTAATGATCTGGTAGCGCAAACCTTCGTTTGCCAGTATCTCCCTGAAGTGAGCGATCTGTTTCATGATCTCAGCATGTTCTTCGCGGATCTTGTCGCGTTCCATGCCTGTCAGGCGTTGCAGGCGCAGTTCAAGCACCGCTTTAGCCTGTATCTCGGTCATACCGAACTTCTCGATCAGGCCTGTCTTAGCTTCATCCGGGTTCACAGAGTTGCGGATCAAAGCGATCACTTCATCCAGGTGGTCCAGCGCTATCAGGTAACCTTCCAATATGTGTGCACGCTTCTCAGCTTCGCGCAGTTCATACTGGGTACGACGAACGACTACTTCATGACGGAAGCCAATGAATTCCGAGATCATGTCTTTCAGGTTCAGCGTACGCGGGCGGCCATTCACCAGCGCCACGTTGTTGATACCATAAGATGTTTGTAGCTCGCTGTATTTATAAAGCTGATTGATGATAACCTGCGCAACAACATCTCGGCGCAGTTCCACCACGATACGGGTACCATCTTTATTTGATTCGTTGGCAACGTGTGTAATGCCTTCGATGATCTTGTTGTTAACAAGGTATCCTATCTTTTCAGCAAGGGCGTCGCGGCTCACCTGGTAAGGAACTTCGGTAATAACGATCTGCTCTTTGCCCGATTTCATTGTTTCCACGTTTACACGGCCACGCAGCACTACCCTGCCTCGACCTGTGTGCATACCGGCTTTGATACCTTCGATACCGAAGATGATACCACCAGTTGGGAAATCAGGCGCCTTCACGAACTTCATCAGTTCGTCTATGGTTATCTCTTTATTGTCGATGTAAGCAACACAGCCGTCAATAACCTCGCTCAGGTTGTGCGGCATCATGTTGGTCGCCATACCTACGGCGATGCCAGATGAACCATTTACCAGCAATTGAGGAATGCGCGTAGGCATTACGGTAGGCTCCTGTAAAGAGTCATCGAAGTTGAGTGTGAAATCAACTGTCTCTTTATCAAGGTCTTCCATCATGCTTTCGCCGAGACGTTGCAGACGAGCCTCAGTGTAACGCATAGCCGCCGGTCCGTCACCGTCCTGCGATCCATAGTTACCCTGGCCATCTACCAGCATGTAGCGCATGCTCCATGGCTGCGCCATACGCACCATGGCGTCGTACACAGACGAGTCACCGTGCGGGTGGTATTTACCAAGAACCTCACCTACGATACGGGCAGATTTCTTATAAGGCTTGTTATAATTGATGCCCAGTTCGTGCATGGCGTACAAAACGCGGCGGTGAACCGGTTTCAAACCATCACGAACATCCGGAAGCGCACGGCCAACGATCACCGACATCGAATAGTCGATGTAGGCCGTTTTCATTTGCTCTTCTATGTTTACTTGGATGATCTTGTTGGAATCGTTGGAATTGTCCTGGGGCGTTAAATCCTGGTTGGTTTGATCCATAAATGGGCGTTAAAAAAAAGATGTGCAAATATAACGAAAAACAGGCGGGAAACCGAGGAGAAAGCTATTCACACATGTGGATTTTAACAGGGTTATGGCTTCTTAAGTACTGCCACGGTAAGCCTGCTGACACATACCAGTTTTTCAGCCTCGTCCCTGATCTTGATGTCCCAGACATGCGTTGTGGCTCCGACATGCAAAGGCTCCACGGTTGCAGTTACCATCCCATCCCGTTTGCCGCGTAGGTGGTTGCAGTTGATCTCTATGCCAACACATATTTGTTTTTCCTTATTGATACACAGCGATGAAGCGACACTTCCAACCGTTTCGGCAAGGGCAGCCGATGCACCACCGTGCAGCAGACCGTACGGCTGCCTTGTAAGGTCGGCAACAGGCATAGTAGCTTTAAGATAATTCTCGCCAACCTCGGTAAACCGTATTTGCAGCACCTCAGCCATTGTATTAGAAGATAATAAATTAAGTTCCTCAACTAATATGTTTTCATTTCTCCATATTTTTTTCATATTGTATAAAGCATTGTATGCATGTGAAAAAGATAAATTATTGTATTTTTTTTAATAAATCGTCAATACTAGTACTTTTGAGTGGAATTTAATTGTACCATTTTTTAGTAAGATTAAATGCGGACCATACTGGTAGCCGGCGCCGGAAAATCTTCCATTTATTTAATTCAGTACCTGCTATCACACGCACCTAGAAATAAATGGAAAGTTATTGTAGCCGACGGAAGTGCCGAAGCTATTTCGGAGAAAATAAACGATAGTCCCTACGCCGAAAAAGCGGTTATTGACATAACCAATCGGGCGCAGCGGGAACCTCTTGTCCAACAAGCAGATATAGTCGTATCGCTGATGCCCCCGCATTTGCATATCGAGTTGGCGAAGGATTGTCTTAAATTCAAGAAAAACTTAATAACGTCCTCCTATATTTCCCCGGAAATGAAGGAGATGGATGCAGCCGTTAAGGAAGCTGGGCTAATGTTTATGTGCGAAATGGGACTCGATCCCGGTATCGACCACATGACCGCTAACCAGATCATCCACAGCATACAGCGTGTAGCGGCAGTTATTACATCATTCAAATCTTATTGCGGCGGACTCGTCGCTCCTGAATCGGACGATAACCCCTGGCATTATAAGTTCAGCTGGAACCCGAGGAACATTGTTACAGCCGGTAAAGGCGGTGCCAAATACCTGCTGAATGGTAAAGAGGTAGACGTTCCTTACGAGAAGATCTTCGACAACAACAAGAAGATAAAAGTAGAAGGTCTTGGCTCGCTGGCATATTATCCCAACCGGGATTCAATGCGTTACCTCGATCTGTACGACGTTCCGGATATCAAGACTTTCTTGCGGGCTACTCTTAGGCACCCTTCATTCTGCAAGGGCTGGCAGGCCGTAGTTAACCTGGGTCTAACCGACGAACAGGATCGCATTGACGCAAGCGGCTTCAGCTATGCCAAATGGCTAAAAGGTAAAACAGCCTATGGTAATGGTGTTACACTCCAGGAGCATGTGGCTAAAACACTGAACATGGAACAGGGTGAGAAGCTGGTGCAGATGCTGGATAATCTTGGTCTTTTTTGCGAAGATGAATTAAAAGACCTCAAAGCCGCCACATCTGCCGACGTGTTACTGAACATACTCCTTGCCAAATGGGAAATGAAACCTACTGACAGGGACATGGTAGTGATGCAACACGAAGTAGAATACCTGCACAAAGGCAAAAAGATAAACCTGACCAGCGCCATGGTACTGAAGGGCGAAAACCGTGAACACTCTGCTATGGCAAAAACGGTTGGCCTGCCTATGGGAATATTGGCACGAATGGTGCTGAATAACAAGATAGTTCCGCCAAAGGGCGTGCTGATACCAAACCAACCCTCAGTGTACAAGCCGGTGCTGACCGAATTACAACATCATGGTATTGGTTTTACAGAAACAGTAGAATAGACCACCTAACAGATAACAAAACAAAAGAGAAATGCCGGCTTCTGCCGGCATTTTTTATTTCAAGTAACGTTTCATTTCTCTTTCAGCATCTCGCGATTTTATGCTTTCCCGCTTATCGTGCTGTTTCTTACCCTTGCCCAGTCCAATCTCCACCTTTGCATAGCCTTTGTCATTGATGAAAACAGCCAGTGGTACGATGGTCAAACCTTTCTCTTTCATCTTATTTCCCCACTTGGCCAGCTCACGTTTGTTCAGCAATAGCTTACGTTCTCGTATCGGGTCGTGGCCTGCATAACCTGCATTTACATATTCGGCAATGTGCAGGCTTTTTATCCAGAGCTCTCCTTTATTAAAGAAACAATAGCTGTCGTTAAAGCTCACTTTGCCATTGCGCACAGACTTGATCTCCGAACCGGTAAGCATAATGCCCGCAGTGAGTTTGTCTTCAATGGCATACTCAAAGGTGGCAGGTCGGTTCTTTATATAGACTTTATCGGACAAATCTTAGATCAAAAAGGTAAAATACAATTGGCAAAATCATGCCTTACTTCTTCACGTACCAGTCTATCACGTTCACCAGTTTTTCTTTCAGGTTCTGGCGTGTTATTATGAAATCGAGGAAGCCATGTTCCAGCAGGAACTCAGAACGCTGGAAGCCCGCAGGCAGGTCTTTCTTGATGGTTTCTTTAATAACCCTGGGACCAGCAAAACCAATCAGCGCTTTAGGCTCCGCGATATTGATATCACCCAGCATAGCGTACGATGCTGTAACACCACCGGTTGTCGGGTCAGTCATCAGCGATATATAGGGCAGTTGCGCTTTAGCCAGGCGGGTAAGTTTAGCCGAAGTCTTAGCCATCTGCATCAGCGAGAAGGCACTTTCCATCATACGTGCACCACCCGATTTCGAGATGATCATGAAAGGCATCTTGTTCTTGATCGCATAGTCTATGCCCCTGCTTATCTTCTCACCCACTACCGAACCCATTGAACCACCAATGAAATTGAAGTTCATACAGGCTACTACCAGCGACCTGCCATCCAGCTTGCCTACACCTACGGTCATGGCATCTTTCAGTTCGGTATTCTTTTGTGCGTCTACTATACGGTTCTTATATGGCTTCAGATCCACAAAGCCCAGCTCGTCTTTCGGGCCGATATTTTCGAACAGCAACTCAGGCTCTTCGTCAAACAATATCTGGAAATATTCTTTCGCGTTGATGCGGTGGTGGTAGTTACACTTAGGACAAACGTGGTAGTGGTCTTCCAGTTCCTTCGCTGTCAAGGTTGCTTTACACTCCGGGCATTTGTTCCAAAGCCCGTCTGGTGCCTCTTTCTTTTCCTCTGTTGTGGTCGATATCCCTTTCTTTATTCTGCGAAACCAGGTTGACATAAGTCTTTGAATTAGTTAAGAATTGTTTTCTTGTGCTCGCTCTTTGTTTCAACTACAGCCGTCAAAGATACGGTGCGGAATCTCCAAAAAGCAAAATTCACACTTGATGAATATTGAATTCCGAAATTTGATCTTTAAATTTTGGGATTTACTCGGCTATCTCCCCCCCTTTACCCGACAATAAGTAGATGACTGCCATACGAATGGCTACGCCGTTCTCTACCTGGTCGAGGATGATAGATTGTTTGCTATCCGCTACGTCTGAGTTCAGCTCTACGCCGCGGTTGATGGGGCCGGGGTGCATGATGACGATGTTTTTCTGCAGGCTGTCCAACATGTCCCTGTTCACACCATAATACAATGCGTATTCACGCAGGGTTGAGAACAGTGGTTTGTGCTGGCGCTCCAGCTGTATGCGCAGCACGTTGGCTACGTCGCACCATTCCAGCGCTTTTTTGATATTGTATTCTACTCTTACTCCGAGGTCTTGTATGTGCTTGGGTATCAACGTTGGCGGACCGGCTACCGTAACTTCTGCTCCAAGTTTATTGAGGCAGAATATATTACTCAGCGCAACGCGCGAGTGCATGATGTCACCCAGTATCGCTACTCTTTTACCTTTTACATCACCCAGCCTTTCCCTTATAGAATAAGCATCGAGCAGCGCCTGTGTAGGGTGTTCGTTGATGCCGTCGCCCGCATTTACTATACTGGCATCTATATGATTGGCCAAAAACCACGGCGCCCCGCTTGCCGAATGGCGCATCACCACCATATCCACTTTCATGGCCAGTATGTTGTTTACTGTATCTATCAGCGTTTCGCCTTTAGATACTGACGAACCTGAGGCCGAAAAATTCACAACATCGGCACCCAGCCTTTTCTCAGCCAGTTCAAACGATATACGGGTGCGTGTAGAATTTTCGAAAAATATATTGGCAATGGTGGTATCGCGCAGCGTTGGCACTTTTTTGATCGGACGCTGCAATACCTGCTTGAAATTATCCGCCGTCCTGAAGATCGTTTCAATATCTTCCGGCTGTAGTTCTTTAATTCCAAGTAAGTGTTTTACCGATAGCGACATGCGTTTGTTTTAATATTATTGATCAATGAGCACCACTTCGTCTCTTTCATCTTTTTCCTTCCAGTACACTTTCACCTTCTGCGTGTTCACAGTATCCACCGTCAGGCCAACATAGTCAGGCTGTATCGGCAACTCGCGGCTGAAGCGGCGGTCTATCAACACCATCAGTTCCACGTCCTGGGCACGACCAAAGTCCAACAATGCGTCCATGGCTGAGCGTATGGTACGGCCGGTAAACAGCACATCGTCTATCAGCACCACTTTGCGACCCTCTACGCTGAAGCGTATATCGGTCTCATTTGGCACTATTACAGCGCCCTGATGCACGTCGTCACGGTAGAAGGTAATATCCATCTTTCCGTAATCTATCCGCTGGCCAGTGATCTGTTTTACCATGGTGGCGATACGGTCCGACAGCCAGATGCCGCGCGGCTGGATGCCGACAATTGCTGTTTCCTTAAAATCGAGGTGGTTTTCTATCAACTGGTGCGCAAGACGCATGAGCGTGATATTCAGTTGATTATGATCGAGCAGGGTCTTCAAGACTGCATTGATTTCGGCAAAAATAACATTCTGCGGCCGATTTTCTTAGTACCGTGGAAAAATGTTGCTCATCCACAGCTATTGACACAAAACGACATACATTTATATACAAACTCATCTATGCCATTCAAAACGATCGTTACCGGGGCCACCGGCATGGTAGGCGAAGGTGTTATGCTCGAGTGCCTGCTCCACCCCGATGTTTCTGAGGTGCTTATTGTTAACCGCCGTCCATCGGGTTTCAGCCACCCCAAACTGAAGGAGATCGTCCACAAAGATTTCTTCGACTTGTCTCCAATTGCACATGAATTGACCGGCTATGATGCCTGTTTCTTCTGCCTGGGGGTTACGTCTATCGGCAAGAACGAAGAAGAGTATACCAAATACACCCACACGCTCACCATGCACTTTGCCGAAACAGTAGCTGCCCGTAACCCCGACATGACATTTTGCTACGTGTCTGGTTCCGGTACCGACAGCACCGAAAAAGGCCGCGTGATGTGGGCAAGAGTAAAGGGCAGAACCGAGAATGATTTGGCTAAGATGTTCAAAAAGTTTTATGCCTTCCGCCCCGGTTTTATGAAACCAACACCCGGGCAAAAGAACGCGCTCAGCTTTTACAAGTACGTCAACTGGATGTTCCCAATACTCAGGAACCTGATGCCGAAACTCGCGTGCACACTCAAAGAGGTGGGCATTGCGATGATACATACAGTAACCAAAGGTTACGAAAAGAAAACACTGGAAGTGACTGATATAGTTGAACTGGCCAAACGATAGACAATGACAGAGATCTTATACGATACCATAGGCAAAGCTTACAACGCCACCCGCTGCGCTGATCCTTATATCGCTGGCCGCGTATTCGAATTATTGTCTCCCAGGCCGGATGGCCTTTATCTCGACATTGGTTGCGGTACCGCAAACTACCTCACGGCGCTGGCGGAAAAAGGCGTGAAATTCTACGGCGTTGATCCGTCTGAAACCATGCTGGCTGAAGCGCGTAAAAAGGATAACGGAGCTCAGTTCTTCAATGCTAAGGCTGAAGCGCTACCCTTTGGCGATGAGTTCTTTGATGGCTGCACGGCAACATTTACCCTTCACCATTGGGATAATAAACTGAAAGGCCTTAAAGAAGTGAACCGTGTATTGAAACCGGGAAGCAAAATTGTCTTTCTCAGTTTCTGCGGCGAGCAGATGCGCGGCTACTGGCTCAACCACTACTTCCCTGAAATGATGAAGCGCAGCTGGGAGTTGCTGCCGGAATTGCCTGAAATGGAACTGCTACTGAATAATGCCGGCTTCCAACTGGCCACCATTGAAAAATATTTTGTGCAGGAAGACCTCCAGGATCATTTCGTCTACTCGAACAAACATAGGCCCGAACAATACCTGAGGCCGGAGATCAGGGCGAATGCTTCTTCGTTTGCTGCATTTTGTTCGCCTGAAGAACTGACATCGGGGTTGACAGCTCTCGAAGCAGATATAGTAAATCGTAGGATCTACGACATCATGAAAAGCTATGAGAACGATAAAGGCGACTACATTTTTCTCGTAGCACAGAAATAAGACAAAGATTTACTGATACTTGTATTCTCATTACCAATAAGCATGCATTCCCGCTTTCGGTAACTTTATCCATTACTATTAAGATGAGCCTAGTTACTATAGCCACGTTTGCCAATGCTTTTAACATGAATGTCGTCAGGGGGCGACTTGAGAGTGAAGGCATACCGGCTTTTCCGAAAGATGAGCATACCGTTACCACCAATCCCTTTTACAACGGCGCACTGGGCGGCATCAAGCTGCAGGTGCGCGAAGAAGATGTACCCGAAGCACAGCGCATCCTGGCAGAATCAGGATATCGCCAGCCACAACCGCAGCCGCCAGTTATTGAGAAAAGGAAAAACCCTTTTCTCAGCTTCCTGAAATTCATCCTCTTTTTCGCCGCCGCGTTGGCGCTTATCTATTTACTACACGACCCGCTCGCCTATCTCGAACCGGTTCGCAAGCCTATAGAATTGCCACTGCCTATTCCGCATAAAAATTCTCCTTAAAAACGTAACCATTCAGTCACTCTTCGTATATTTGTAACCGAACGGTTACGCAAAATATGAGAAGAGATGTTTTCCAGGCCATTGCAGACCCCACCAGGCGCCAGATACTAAGCTTATTGGCAAAGCAAAGCATGAACCTGAATACGCTTGCTGATAACTTTGATATCAGCAGGCCTGCCATATCCAAACAGATCAGGATACTGACCGAATGCGGCCTGATAATTGTGCGCCAGCAGGGACGTAAGCGCTATTGCGAAGCGCAAATGCAGGAGCTTGGTGTAGTTGCTGAATGGCTGGAACAATACCGGCAATTCTGGAACTATAAGCTAGACGCACTCGGAGATTTTTTAGAACAAGAAAAAACAATAACTAAACATAAACCAACTAAAAAACATAAACACAAATGAAACAGGAACCTATAATTGTGGAACGTGTGTATAACGCACCTGCCGAAAGGGTTTGGAAAGCGCTTACCGACAAAAACAAAATGAAACAATGGTATTTTGACATTGCCGACTTTAAGCCACAGGAAGGTTTCGAATTTCGTTTTGTGGGCAAAGACCACGATGGCGTTGAGTGGCTGCACATCTGCACCATAACAGAGGTGATACCTAATAAAAAACTCACGCACAGCTGGCGCTACGACGGCTACGAAGGCAATTCATACGTAACATGGGAGCTGTTTCCCGAAGGCGACACAACAAGGGTCAGGCTTACCCATGAAGGACTCGAAACCTTCCCGTCTACTGTAGCAGCGTTTGCGAAACAAAACTTTGTAGAAGGCTGGACCGCTATCCTTGGTACCATGCTGCAGGAGTTTGTAGAACAAGGCACCATCAAGAAACATGTGGAAATGAATGCTACTGCCGAAAAGATCTGGGATGTACTTACAGCTCCACAATACACCACGCAGTGGGCAGCAGCCTTTAGCGAAGGCACCTGGGTAGAAACCGACTGGAAAAAAAGCTCCGAAGTGATATGGAAAGACAAAGACGGCAACATAGGCGCCCGCGGCACGGTTGAGATCAGCAATAAAGCATCGCTGCTGAAGATAATGTTCCCAGACGAGCAGAAGGAAGAACATACCAAGCGCCCGTACACCGAAACTTATGCCATGTCTGACGACGGTAAAGGGAAAGCAACCTTATCAATTGATGCTGGTCCGTTGTCGGTGAAGCATCTCAAAATGCACGAGCCGCTTTGGAACAAGGCGATAGCTAAAATAAAGGAACTGGCAGAGCAATAAATATAACGGGTACGGCGCTGTTATTTCTTCTGCCACAGGCTGATGGAATCGGTACCGGTGTCGTACCCGTATAACCGCCTTTTATTGCTGTCTATATACACCCAGTCATCGGTCATAAAGCGCCCCTCAGCAGTATGCCCCACCCTAAATGCCATAAAATTGATGCTGTCGGTCTCTATCATCCCATCAAATTTCCATTCTATCTCCCCGGCATTGTCGATCTGAACCTGCTGCAATGCGCCTGTGTCATTATTTGCTATATACTCCAGTATCAGGCTATCGTACCAGGCCAGCTTGCGTACAGGCTTGCTATTATCCGAGGCGGTCTCGGTTGTTTGTACACAGCCGGTGGCAAAAGAGATGATCAATAAACGCGGAAACAGCTTTCGCATAGGCCAAATATAAGAAACTCCCCTCCTTAGTTAAGGAGGGGCCGACGGTCAATCGCGTAGCGTATTGACTGTCGGGGGTGGTTGAAAACGCTGAGACTAGTACGACAGTTCAATATTATGACAGACCCTCTTTACCCATCCAACCACCCCAGTGCGCAACAAGCCTTACAGGCTTTCTGCACACATCCCCTCCTTAGCCAAGGAGGGGAGTTTAAGGTTAATCAGTCAAATCATACAAATCAACCTCCAATTTCAGCAAAAACGGCAACCCATTACCACCATTTCTTATATAACATTCCGGCAATTCTTAATAATTCTAATAATTCCGTTTCGTTGTTGCTTTTCTGTTAAAATTTTGTATCTTGGAACTCAAAGTTATCAAGCTGAAGCAGTTACTGGATGAGACCCTGATTTTCCGCTGATGAGCCTGTTGGTTTGTCACGGAATTGTCATATAAAGCTTCCAGTACGGCATCGCCAGCTTAAAATAGCTTTAAAAGTTTTGTTAAAACCAACGGAAACACAACCGTTGCCGTCTTTAAACAGGTACGTTCTATAATATTATAAGCTTTCTGAAATTAGCTAATTCATGAAACAAACAGCATCCATTAAGCGTTTAGGTTTGTCGCTCCTTGCAGCCATAGGCTGTCTTTCTGGCCAGGCGCAGACCGTTCTAAACACTGCGTATACCAACAGCCCTGGCAACGTAACTGGTAACTTTACTGCTCCAGCTACGCCACAGTATGTAACATTCACCGTTAAGAATACTAATTGCTACCCAATTACTCTTACCGAGTTCAGCATCCTCCATATGGTAGATGTGAATGTAACCTTCGGCAGTGTGACGGTTACTGTTTCAAACAATGGTGCTGTTTACACAGTTTTAAGGCAAACAAGTGGAGGTATAACAAGCGACCCATCAGTCAGCTCAGCTATATCAACCTGGCCAATTGTAGGAAGTTCTAGTCCTATTACCGCTGGATCATCAGGTATTATTCCGGTTGTAACGGGATTAACCACCAATAATCTAACAGAAATTGGGGCTGGTCAGGAAGTGAGGTTTGCGATCGTCAGCAATGATACAATGTTTGTAAGAGCAGGCATTGGCCAGGGTACAACTCCGGCAGTGATACCCAGTCCTAGAACTTTTACATTGAACGGTGTAACACTATTGTCGGTTGACCCAACTGATTTTGTAAGCGAGCGTGTACGTTATGGTCGTTATCCAAACTTACCTCTTAATTCGCAAGCCCCGATACCGGCAAATCCGGCTATACAATCTTTCCATTATGGTTTTGACGGTGGTGTAACCTTCAAACGTTCAGGTCCTACTGTTGCGGTTATCAACAACAACGCCTGCGATACTTCTGGTGATTCTGTTACCCTGGTTGCTACTATTCCAGTACCTCCCGGTTGCGTAACCAACCCGGTTTTCCACTGGAGCGGCCCTGGCATCATTGGTAACCCTACCAGCTCTACAGTTAAAATATATGCTTCTTTAGCTAACGCAGGTAAATACCTGTGCTGGTATACAGCCGGTACAGAAACTTCTGCTACAACATCGGCTACAGTAAATGTGACACCAAGGCCCAAAGCACCAAAGATCACTACAAAAAACCAATACTGCATTGGTGAGCCATTCCAGCCGGTAATTGCTGATGGCCAGAATATATTATGGTATACTATTCCATTTGGCGGTACTGGTACTACTGTACCTCCTTATGTAAACACTAACATGGCCGGCAGCTATACATGGTATGCCAGCCAAACCGTAGGCAACTGCGAAGGTCCACGTTCTGCTGTTACCATTACAGTAGCACCGATACCTGTAAGGCCAACTGTGGTTAGCCCTGTGGTATTCTGCGAAAACGAGCCAGCAAGCCCACTATCTGCAGGCGGTACCGGTCTCATCTGGTATGTTGACCCAGTAGGTGGTTTAGGTTCAGTTATCGCTCCGGTACCAGGTACCAGCGTAAAAGATACCCTGACATGGTACGTTTCTCAAAAAATAGATGGTTGTGAAGGTCCGCGCAGCAAGATCGATGTAATAGTAACCTTCAAACCAAACGGAATGGTACTGGTAAGCGACACTCCGTGGATCTGCCAGCACGACGAACTGACTTTCACTTATTTCGGTAGCGCGACCGAGTTCACGGGTATTACCTGGAAAGTGCCTAGCCCTGCGGCTACAAGCGTTGGCGGCGGTATCGGCCTCGACCCGATAACTATCCGTTTCGACTCTGCAGGTCTGCAACAGGTGATCATGTCTGCCAACAACCTGGGTTGTATCGGCGATCCGTTTGTTCAATATGTAACAGTTAAGCCAATACCATACGCCTTCATCAACGCTCCTTCTGACGTTTGTCCGAACGATGACAGGATCGTAGTACTGGATGAGTTCTCTCCGGGCATCGATACCTTCAAGTTCAACTGGGATGGTGGTGTTACTACACACTTCGCTACAGACCAGGGTCCTTACGGCGTAATGTGGAGCACACCGGGCCGTAAAGTGATAAAACTGACAATGGTACAAGATCTTTGCGTGGGCGAAGCTACCGATACCGTAGATGTTCGTAACCTGCCGGATGCTACTATTAATGCGTTCTATGATGAGAACCAGGATAACAATTTTGACGGCTTCGACGCTAAGAAAGCACTGATATGCTCTGGTGACAGCCTGAGGCTGGAAGCCAAAACGATCGTGGTTAGCTCTAAATACGAATGGACCCCAACGCGCTTCTTTGACAATGCCGCTAACCTGCCGGTTACTTATGGCCGTATCGACTTCTCAGGTTTTGTTACGCTGAAAGTAACTGACGAACTTGGTTGTGTAAGTATGGATAGCATTAAACTGGTAACTAAGCCTTGCTGCGAAATTGCTTTCCCAACTGCCTTTACACCAAACGGCGACGGTAAGAATGATATATTCCGTGCTATCAGCCCGGGTCACCAAGATACCCGCACCTTCCAGATCGTTAACCGCTATGGACAGGTTGTTTACGAAAACGTAAACGCTGAGAAAGGCTGGGATGGTATGATGAAAGGCGAGCCAGCTGATATGGGCACTTACTTCTACCACATCAACTTCAAATGCGATAACAAGTGGACCGATCAGAAAGGTGAATTCATCCTGGTACGCTAACCACAAAAAGCATATCCAAAAGAAAAAGGGCGCCTCTGGTGCCCTTTTTTTATTGTTACAGAAAAGGAAAACTCCCCTCCTTATTTTAAGGAGGGGCACGGCGGTCAATCGCGAAGCGTATTGATTGGCGGGGGTGGTTGCTGAGGGTTGCAATTCCGCCTAATTGCTAACGCTCCTAAAATGATTAATTTTACGTATATTTGCTATAGAAAGCTATGACCGTGATAACCCTGAACCAGTCTGAACCCGGATTCTTTGAATTAATGAATGACCAGAATTGCAGAAATCAACCTACCCCAAATCGGCAACTATGCCCACGCGACGGTTGCCACTTTTGAAAAACGCCCCAAATCGGCAACAAACGGCAACAAATTCGCCTTTCATATTTTGGATTGAGACAAAATGTAGTGCTTCAAAATCGACTACAAACTGTAACAAATTTGGCATCAAAACCGCTACAGGCAAGCGATTCAAAGGACAGGAAAAAATCAGCGGATCAGTATAACCCGAGGCACCTACAACAAACTACCGCCTTGGCCTGGACAACATCAGGATAGCATAAGTAAACAGATAAGCAATGGCCCCGGAAATGATAGACAATACAGTCCCTCCCAGGAAGAACGCTGCCCCATCCTGCTTTACCTGTTCCAGCGACAAGCTATGCCAGTCGAATGACCAGGGTTGGTCCAGGATGATCTTACCGGTGGCCAGGCTGGCCATCAGGATAAAGGCAGTGAACGGGAAGATGCTGATATTGGCGGCCAGCAGGAATAAGGCCTTATTGAGCCGGAACAGGATAGCCAGGGGTATCCCAACGGCCAGCTGGAAGCCCCAGATAGGCACGATACCCATGAACACCCCGAAGCCTACAGACGCGGCCTTGTGGTGGTTGCTCTCCTCCGGGTGCACAAACAGCGCGCGGTAGATGGCGGTCCAGCCGTCTTTGCTACCCAGCATACGGATGAAATCGCGGGGCTTGATATATAGGAGGGCGATGAGTACCAGCACTGTATTGAGTATGCTGATGCGTGTGAAGTCTTTGAACGGCCTGAAATGCGAAATACGCTCTTCGGGCTTTGGATAGTATACTGATACGGGGACGCTGATTACAGGAATACCGCTCCAGGAAGCCCGTACGATCACTTCGATCTCGAACTCGTACTTGCGGGTAAACCAGCGCTTACGAGCCAGTGGCTGCACCGGGTACAAGCGGTAACCCGACTGAGTGTCTGGAAGGCTAATGCCTGTATTGACCCAGAACCAGAAATTGGAAAACCGGTTACCGAAGCTGCTTTTACCGGGAACGTTCTCCTGGTCCATATTGCGGGCGCCCACCATAAGGGCGCCAGGGGTTTCGTCCAGCTGACGGAGAAACACCACGAGGTCTTTAGGATAATGTTGCCCATCACTATCTATCGTGATGGCGTACTGGTAGCCTGCTTTGGCTGCCTCTCTGATACCTGTACGAAGCGCATATCCCTTGCCCCGGTTGGGCCTGTAGCTAATGACCTTCAACTGTGGGAAGGCTGCAAGGATGGCCTCAGTATCATCGGTAGAACCGTCGTTCACGATGATGATCTGGCTGGTATAGTTTAGAAGTTCTTTGACAACTGAGGCAATGGTAGTGGCATTGTTATAAGTAGGCATCAATACACATGCCTTATGCCTTATAAAATCTGCCTCGTAAAGCGGCTGCCTGTTATCCATCATACCGAAATGCGAAGCTATTTCTTTAATTGGTTTTCGCAATCACGGAGTTTGCGGGTTATGGACTCGCGCTCGTCTTTGGTGGCTATCTCCAGCGCCAATGCACGATGGTAATAACCGGCGGCAGCAGCATACCAGCGGTTCTCGCGACAGTAGTCGCCGGCGATGCGATAGGCATCGTAGAAATTGGGATTGCTATGAACGGTTTGAGCAGTATCGACAGGCTTGTGTTGCAGCAAGGCAAGCTTATTAGCCCTGAAGGTGAGGAACTGACGGTACTCGTTGGTAGCCAGAAACGTATCGGCAGGTATATTGCGCATTGTATCTGCCACGTCAACATCCTGCTGAAGGCCACGTAGTGCAAACACCTTGCGCAGGTCATAACATACGTAAGTTCCGAGCTGCCATGGCTCGGTGCTTACCCAAGCCCTCAAACTATCGGGCTGAAAGATGATAGAATGGTGGGCGATGAGTTGGTTGATGGCTTTTTCATTGCCATTGCCGATGTTGGCATCGTTGAGCCCCCGGCGGTCGCGGAGGATGTTAGCCAACTTCTCCGGTGTAAGTGGATAGTTGGCAGCCATCAATTGTTGCAACCTCTGATAGCGGTATACCGATGCGCTCTTATCCATTTGCTGGCGGTTGAGCTCCTGACTTTTAAGTTTATCGCTTTGGTAGTGGTTGGTGCACTGAATATTGTCGCCCTGCGGATCGTAAACGGCTAGCTCCTTAGGCGTCTTCTCGATCACGACGGCTTTATGGTCTGTAGCGCTGCCCACGAGGAAGCTTTCAGACACAAACATCTTGCGACGCCTGGCGACCTGGATGGCTTCGTCGATGTTGGACGCGTACTGCAACACCTCGCGCGCCACCAGCGATACCGGCGTAGCAGCGCCGAAAGGAATATCGGACCGGGCTGCATTGATAGTGACCGTGAGACCTTTCTCGTTCATGCCCGATACTACGCCGGTAAAACCGCCCCAAGTAACAGACATAAAACGGAAGCCTTTATCAGGCTTATTGAACGAAACGATCTTATTGTGAGCAAACCTGTCGCCCACCCAGAAATCGAAGTTGCGGCCGATAAGCATCGAGCCATTATCGGTTTTGTCGCCCCAGGCGCCGAACGAGGTACAGCCAACCAGCATCATATTCTGGAGCGCATGGCCGATATCATGAGCAGCGTGATAGTTAAGTATCCGCGCGTAATTGTTGCCGATCCAGCTAAAGGAGTCTGCAGCAGATTGAGATATCCCATATATCTCGGCCTTGTACTCGTCGGTCACATGGTCGGGCAAGTCACGGTTCATAAACCCGACGATGTACTTGAGGAACTTAAGGTAACTTTCAGACGGTATCATCTGCCTGATCTGTTCCGTAAAAGCTACCTCCTGCTCTACTATCAATGGCTGCGAGAGCTTGCCGGTGATGATGCCGCGCTCATAAGGAGCACCGGCAACGTACATTTCGTGGAGTCCGTATTTGTTTTGGCGTATCCAGTTCTCATTAATAGTGTACAAGCTTCCGGCAATGTGTTGGCTTTGAAGCGCAGACGCAGGGCTTGCAGCCAGCTTTGGTGGCTCAATATCGGAAACACACCATACATATATACAGAAAACAATAAAAATAAACAGGAAGATGCCCAGGCAGGTAACCAGCCATTTGAGCGCCTTCTTCAACAGTCGCATGGCTGCAAAGGTAGGCCGGAATTGGCAATTGGGAATTTGTTATTCGTTAAAAACCGGGGATATAAAATGAACCATTACTTTTGAGACCTGTTAGTTAGACAATATGCATTTACTCCTGACCAATATCAAACAACTTTGCCAGGTAGAGACCGGCACTGCCAGGAAGGCACTGGTAAAAGGCGAAGCCATGCGCGTTTTGCCTTCGATTGAAAATGCCTGGTTATTTATAGAGCATGGCAAGATCCACAGCTTTGGTCGAATGTCCGAACCACCTGCCGTGGCTGCCAACGATGTGATGGATATGAGCGGGCGTACAATATTGCCAGCGTGGTGCGATTCGCATACGCACCTTGTGTTTGCTGCACCAAGGGAAAAGGAGTTTGTTGATCGAATCAACGGTCTGAGCTACGAAGAAATAGCCCGTCGCGGCGGAGGGATCCTGAATTCGGCCCGAAAGCTGAATGAGACGAGCGAAGAAGAACTATACGACCAAAGCCTGCAGCGCCTGCACGAAGTAATGGGCAAAGGCACCGGCGCCATCGAGATCAAAAGCGGATACGGCTTGAACACAGACGCAGAACTGAAAATGCTGCGTGTTATCCGCAAGCTGAAGGAGAACGCGCCTATACCTATCAAAGCCTCGTTCCTGGCTGCCCATGCCTACCCTTTGGAATACAAACAGGATCATGAAGGGTACCTGAAACTGATCATAGAAGAAATGTTGCCACGCGTTGCCGACGAAGGCCTGGCCGATTATATGGACGTGTTCTGTGAGCAGGGCTTCTTCAGCATCGATGACACTGAAAGGCTATTGGAAGCTGGCTGGAAATACGGACTCAAACCTAAGATCCATGCAAACCAACTCCATCATTCCGGGGGTGTTGAGGTAGGCGTGAAACATAAGGCCATCAGCGTGGACCACCTGGAATGTGTTGGCGACAAAGAGATCGCAGCCTTGAAGGAAGGCAGCACAATGCCAACCTTGCTACCTGCAGCGGCCTTTTTCCTCGGCATTCAATACCAACCTGCCCGTAAGATCATTGACGCCGGTCTGCCGGTATGCCTGGCTACGGATTATAATCCTGGCTCATGCCCATCGGGAAGTGTGCCTTTCTTGCTCACTTTGGCCTGTACCCAATTGAAAATGACCCCCGAAGAGGCCATCAACGCCGTTACCCTGAACGGCGCCGCTGCGCTAGAACTCCAGGACGAGATCGGTACTATTGCTGAAGGCAAACGTGCCAACCTTATCATAACCAAACAGATACCTTCAGTGTCATATATACCCTATGATTTCGGAAATAACCCAGTTGACAAAATGATCATTAACGGCCATTTTATTTAAAAAATGGGGAAATCGTCCCGATTTCAAGTGATTTTGGGCAATTTTCCGTTCGTTTTTTAATTTTTTGAAGGATTTCCGTTTTTGCCTTTAATGATTACTTTTGCAGTCCGCATAAAAAACTTTTATGGCTACAACAGCAGACATCAGAAACGGCATGATCATCAAATTGGATGGCAGCCTCTATTCAGTAGTAGAATTCGGTCAGAACAAAACAGCCCGCGCAGCCGCCAAGGTATGGGCAAAACTTAAAGGTGTAGACAACAGTCGCTCTATAGAACACACCTGGAACTCAGGTGACAATATTTATCCTGTACGTGTTGAACGCCGTCCTTACCAGTTCCTGTATAAAGACGAAAGTGGTTTCAACTTCATGGATCAGCAGTCGTTCGAGCAGATCACGCTGCCAGAATCGAGCATTGAGCGTTCGGAGCTGTATAAAGATGGCCAGGAGTGCTTTGTACTGGTAAATACCGAAACAGAGCAACCAATGAGCGTAGAGCTTCCTCCAAACGTTGTGTTACGTATTACTTATTCTGAGCCAGGTCTGAAAGGCGATACTGCTACCCGCACCCTGAAACCAGCAACTATGGAAACAGGTGCAACTGTGATGGTTCCTTTGTTTGTTGACACCGACGAACTGATCCGTGTGGACACAAAGACAGGCGCATACGTTGAGCGCGTAAAAGCATAATCTTACCCATACTTTACTCTAAATAAAATTCCACATGGAATATAAACAGATACAAGAGCTGATCAAAGCGATCAACAAATCGAACATCAGCGAACTGAGCATTGAGGAAGGTGATTTCAAGATTACCATTAAGCAAGCTCAAAGCATAAGTGAAACACAATTTGTAGCCGTTCAGGGACCGGCAATGCCAGCTATGCAGATGGCTGCTCCTGCAGCTCAACATGCTGCATTGCCTGCAGCTCAACCTGCTGCTCCTGCAGCTCCGACACAGCCAGCAGCTCCAGCTAATGATAAGCTGCTGACCATAAAGTCACCAATGATCGGTACTTTCTACCGTAGCCCTGGTCCAGATAAACCTTCGTTCGTAAATGTAGGCGACGAGGTAAAGCAAGGACAGGTTATCTGCATCGTTGAAGCAATGAAACTGTTTAATGAGATCGAAAGTGAATTCAGCGGTAAGATCGTGAAAGTACTGATTGACGATGCGTCACCGGTAGAATACGACCAACCTCTTTTCCTGGTTGAACCTGCTTAAACAAACTAAGATGTAAAATGCAAAATGTAATGCGCTCTTTATAAGAACACATTGCATTTTGCTTTCTTTTTTACGCTGATTTTTTTCATTTTAATTAGAAAAAGTGTTTAAAAAAATACTCATAGCCAACCGCGGCGAGATTGCATTGCGTATCATTCGTACTTGTCGCGAAATGGGCATTAAAACTGTTGCAGTTTACTCTACTGCAGATAGAGACAGCCTGCATGTTCGGTTTGCCGACGAAGCCGTATGTATAGGCAAACCTCAGGGAGCAGATTCATACCTGAACATTCCGCACATCATGGCAGCAGCAGAGATCACTAATGCTGATGCCATTCACCCCGGCTATGGCTTCCTAGCTGAGAATGCAGGCTTCTCTGAGATCTGTGCACAATACAATATTAAATTCATCGGCCCAACTCCTGAAATGATCAGGAAAATGGGTGATAAGATGACCGCGAAAGAAACTATGATAGCGGCGGGCGTACCTTGTATTCCTGGTTCCGGCGGCTTATTGGATAGCCTCGAACAGGCTATAAGTCAGGCAAACGAAATGGGTTATCCTATCATTCTGAAAGCCACAGCCGGTGGCGGTGGAAAAGGTATGCGTGTAGTATGGGCGGAATCTGAGATCGAGCGCGCTTACAACACCGCAAAAGCAGAAGCGGGCGCTGCCTTTAAAAACGACGGTATCTATATGGAGAAGTTCATCGAAGAACCTCGCCATATTGAGATACAGATAGCAGGCGACCAGTTTGGTACGGTGTGCCACCTAAGCGAACGCGATTGCTCTATTCAGCGCCGTCACCAAAAATTGGTAGAAGAATCACCTTCTCCGTTTATGACACCTGAGTTGCGCCAGGCGATGGGAGATGCCGCGATCAAAGCTGCATCGGCCATCAATTACGAAAGTGTGGGTACCATCGAGTTCCTTGTAGACAAGCACCGCAACTTCTACTTTATGGAGATGAACACCCGTATACAGGTAGAGCATGGTGTGACAGAAGAGGTAATCAACTACGACCTGATCAAAGAACAGATCAAGATCGCAGCTGGCGTTCCTATCAGTGGTCGCAATTACGAACCAGAAATGTACGCGATCGAGTGCCGTATCAATGCAGAGGATCCCTACAATGATTTCCGTCCAAGCCCGGGCAAAATCACCGTGTTACACACTCCAGGTGGCCATGGTGTACGTATCGACTCGCATATTTATGCAGGATACACTATCCCGCCCTATTACGATTCGATGATCGCTAAAGTGATAGCAGTAGCACAGACACGTGAGGAGGCGATCAACACTATGGAGCGCGCATTGAGTGAATATGTTATCGAGGGTGTAAAAACCACGATACCATTCCACCTGCAGCTGATGAAAGACGAGAACTTCAGGAAGGGTAATTTCACCACCAAGTTCATCGAATCTTTCAAATTGGTGTAAAAACTAAATAAAACGACATATTTAAAGACATAGCCTTCCGCTATGTCTTTAATGTTTGAATTCATGATATAATCCTAATCAATTACTTTTGCGGCATGAAAAAAACGTTGCTTATCACTGGCGGTGCTGGTTTTATAGGTTCACATGTTGTTAGGCTTTTTGTCAATAAATACCCGGATTACAAAATCGTTAACCTTGATTTGTTGACTTATGCCGGCAACCTGGAAAACCTAAAGGATGTCGAGAATGCCCCAAACTATGTGTTTGAGCGCGCCGATATCTGCGATGCTGCCGCGATGACCGCCCTTTTTACTCAGTATAATTTTGATGGTGTTATACACCTTGCCGCTGAAAGTCATGTCGACCGTTCTATCACTGACCCAAATGCGTTCATAGAAACCAATGTAATGGGTACGGCAAACCTACTGAATGCCGCACGCACATTGTGGAAGGGTAATTATGAGGGTAAGAGGTTCTATCATGTATCTACGGATGAGGTGTATGGCTCTCTTGGTGAAACAGGATTTTTCCTGGAAACAACTCCGTATGACCCACAGTCTCCGTATTCTGCTTCAAAAGCAGCTTCGGATCACTTGGTTCGTGCCTATGGCAATACTTATCATCTGCCCTTTGTGATCACGAACTGTTCGAATAACTACGGTCCCAACCAATTCCCAGAAAAACTGATCCCTCTATTCATCAATAATATAGTGAATAACAAACCGCTACCTGTTTATGGCGATGGTAAATATACACGCGACTGGTTGTACGTTGTTGATCACGCCCGAGCAATTGATATGGTGTATCATGATGGGAAGGATGGCGAAACTTACAACATCGGAGGTTTCAACGAATGGCAGAATATCGAGCTTATAAAACTGATGTGTGAGAAAATGGATGAAAAGCTTGGCCGTAGACCCGGTACGTCTGCCCAGCTCCTTACTTATGTAAAAGACCGTCCGGGCCATGACCGCCGTTACGCAATTGATGCAAGCAAGATCAACAAAGAACTTGGCTGGGCTCCTTCTGTGACATTTGAAGAAGGTCTAAGCCAAACCATCGATTGGTATCTTGGCAACGACGAGTGGCTGAATCATGTAACCTCGGGCGATTATCAAAACTATTACTCATCGCAATACGCACACAGATAATGAAAGGTATCGTTCTCGCCGGGGGTTCCGGCACCCGCCTGTACCCTCTTACAATCGCTGTAAGCAAGCAACTAATGCCTGTTTATGATAAACCGATGATCTATTATCCTTTGTCAACACTTATGCTTGCTGGGATAAAAGACATTTTGATCATTACCACACCAGAAGACCAGGTTGGTTTTAAAAAGCTGCTTGGCGATGGCAGCCAGGTTGGTTGCCGTTTTGAATACGTTGTTCAACCCCGCCCCGAGGGTTTGGCACAAGCCTTTGTACTTGGTGCAGACTTCATAGGCAATGATTCGGTTGCTCTTGTTTTGGGAGACAATATCTTCTATGGGTCGGGCATGGGCACCTTTCTGGAGAAAAAGGTCAACCCAGACGGAGCTGTGGTATTTGCCTATCAGGTTGGTGATCCTGAGCGCTATGGCGTTGTAGAATTCGATAGTAACAATAAGGTGCTTAGCATTGAGGAAAAGCCAACAAAGCCGAAGTCGAATTTTGCCGTTCCAGGCCTATACTTTTACGATAACGAAGTAGTTTCTATTTCTAAATCAATGAAACCCTCGCCACGAGGCGAACTTGAAATAACAGACGTTAACAAGGTTTATCTCGAAAAAGGCCAACTCGAAGTTGGCGTATTAGACCGTGGAACAGCCTGGCTGGATACCGGTACTTTTGACTCATTACAGGAGGCAGGTCAGTTTATCGAGGTAATCGAAAAACGTCAGGGTTTGAAAGTAGGCTGTATTGAGGAAGTTGCTTACCGTAAAGGATTTATAGGCAAAGATCAGTTGACGGCGCTGGCAGAAAAATATATGAAGAGCGGTTATGGCGCATACCTCGCAATGATAGCTAACGAAAGACGATAACTCGGGTAAATAATAGAGATTAAATTCGCATCCCGCTGCACAGGCGGGATTTGCTATAAGAGAACAACATGATCCCTTTAATAATCATACCAATCATTTCTGCCTTCATCGGCTGGTTTACGAACTGGATAGCCATTAAAATGTTGTTTCACCCAAAACAGCCAAAGAAAATACTGGGAATTACATTTCATGGCATATTTCCGAAGAGGCAGCGACAGTTCGCAGAAAAGCTAGGCGTGCTCGTAGCCACCGAGTTGCTGCATTTCGATGAAATTGCAGTTCGTTTGAAAGATCCGGGGCAGCTCAAAGAACTAGAGCCTGTTATAAGCAAACACCTAGATACCTTTCTACAAGTAAAGCTAAAAGAGAAACTTCCGGTCATTTCCATGTTCGTTGGTGAAGGAACAATGGGAAAAATAAAGGAAGGTATGATGGAAGAAATTGAAGTGCTGCTACCAGAGATCATAGAGCGATACACAGACTCGCTCAGTCACAAAGTAGACGTTCAGCGCATGGTGACAGAAAAAGTGTCCAATTTTTCTTCTGATAAGCTGGAAAATATTCTGAACGCGATAATGAAGAAGGAGTTTTTCTTCGTAGAGATCATCGGGGGTGTACTGGGATTTATTATAGGTCTTTTGCAAGTGTTGCTTACCCTCATAAGTTAAGGCAATAAACACTTGAATATTCTTGACCAGCTAGATTTCATGCCCTAATTTCGTATAGACATTCAGAATAAATGTTATTTAATTCTTTTGAATTTTTACTATTCTTTCCAGTAGTAACGCTTATATATTTTCTATTACCCCCAAAATACAGGTGGTTTCATCTGTTAGCGGCCAGCTGTTATTTCTACATGGCCTTTATCCCGGTCTACATCCTTATACTTTTCTTCACTATTGTCATCGACTATTTTGCCGGTATCCTGATCGAAAACACTACCCATCAAAAACGAAAATGGTGGCTGGTAATGAGCCTAATGGCTAATGTCGGTGTCTTGGCCTATTTCAAATACTACAACTTTTTCATTGATAATATCAACACTGCTTTCAATCTGCAAGGAGATAGTGGATTTTCCTTTCTCGGTATCATTCTACCGATAGGGCTTTCTTTTCACACTTTTCAGGCGATGAGCTATACAATCGAAGTATACCGCGGCAACCAGAAGGCGGAAAGACATTTCGGTATCTATGCCTTGTACGTGATGTTCTATCCACAACTGGTGGCGGGCCCAATTGAAAGACCGCAAAACGTCATTCATCAATTGAAAGAAAAACACAGTTTCGACTATGGTCGTGCCGTAAGCTCAATGCAGATAATCTTGTGGGGATTGGTAAAAAAAATACTGATCGCCGATAGGTTGGCTATAGTTGTAAATGAAGTATACCGCCCGGGCACTACATATAGTGGTAGTGCATATCTAGTTGCTACTATATTTTTCGCCGTACAGATCTACTGCGATTTCTCCGGCTACTCAGATATCGCAATTGGTACGGCGCGGATACTTGGTATAGATCTGATGAAGAATTTTGACACGCCTTACTTTTCAAAGTCAGTAACCGAATTCTGGCGTCGATGGCACATTTCGTTATCTACCTGGTTTCGCGACTATGTCTATATACCTTTAGGTGGCAGCAAAAAGGGCAAGTTTAGATGGTACTTTAACCTCCTTTTCGTATTCCTGATAAGTGGTCTTTGGCATGGTGCCAATTGGACATTTGTGATCTGGGGAGGTTTGTTGGGATTTGCTCTTGTCATTGAAGCAATTACGCGAAAGTTTCGTGGCCGTATGGCGGAAAGGCTACCTGCAGGTTTATTTAATTCCGCATCACGACTGATAACGCTCTCTTTTATTTGTTTAACATGGATATTTTTCCGGGCAGGCAACGTCACCCAGGCTACAGATATCGTAGCCACCATTTTTTCTTTTAGCCCCGATTATTTTAAACTCACTAATGTAAACCTCGGAGGCGTCAGTTATTTGGGTGTTCCGCAATGGCAATTGGTCGCTTGTTTGTTGTTGATCGTAAGTTTGTTCACCATAGAGTGGCTTTACAAGGAATATGGACTTAAGAATTGGTTGGAGCAGAAGCCGACATATATTCGATGGGGGGCATACTATGCTATGATTATTTTCCTGCTGCTGTTTGGCGCCTTTACCACTAATGAATTCATTTATTTTCAATTCTGATGTCGAAGAAGCAGTTTATAAAAAGTTTGCTCTTTTTCTCCCTTCTGGGAATGATGCTCTTTGTTCTGCACTTTGTAGTTGTATTTGGAGCCAAACACTCTCAATCAGGTAGAATTGGCAAGATCAATGAGCTGATGCTGCACAAAATCGATAAGGAGGTGGTTATCTTCGGCGCATCAGAAGGTGAAACCGGCATTGCTGCGCCAATTCTAGAAAAGAAACTAGGCAAGCCTACGTTTAATCTTGCAATGGATGGCTCTAGTATATCGCAGTTCGGAGATCTGATAAATGAATATAATAGCTACAGCAAAAAAGGACACTATGTAATATTGGCGTTAGGCGTTTTTTGCCTGCATGATCGCGAACTTCCCAAATCGCCTAATTGGTACTATCCATGGGCCGAGAATGGTTTTATTTCGACTAACTATCTATTAAACCGTACTCCCGAATTCAGGCGCTACAAAAATTTCCCCCCGTATGGTTTCATTGTTTTTAATGCAGGCCTGTATCGTTCCTCCTTTGATGGCTGGATATCTCTGTTTACTAACAGGAACGAAAATACATGCTATGAGGGTAACGGATGGATGCCCTATAACTTAACCTGGGGACAAAACAACACACTGCAACAGTTGACCATGCAACATGTTTTTCTGAATGAAAACATATTTACTCAATACAGGAAGGTGGTAGAAAACCTGAATGCCAAGGGAAGGAAAGTGATTTTAGTCTTTATGCCTTCATGGAAAGGGGCACGTAGCTATTACGACGGTTACGACAAACTGATAACAAAGTTCAAGTCGCTGGAAGGAGACCACAATGTATTTCTCGACTACTCTAACGCCAACTTCTCAGCAAACAAGGATTACTTCTACAATTATACCCACCTTAACAAAAAAGGCGCGGAGCTTTTCACAGATACACTCGCTTCCGACATCGAAAAAGTGATCATAGCTGATGAGCAAAAAGCCATTTTGGTGAATGATGGCAAAAATAACTAATGACAAATTTGGACGGCCACAACATATTGAGATACAGTATTGACCAATATCAGTTTTCAATTGTTGTAAAAGCTGCTTAATGTCGTAATTTTGAAACCAAATTGTGACTAATGCCACATTACTATTCGCTTGGTAATATTCCACACAAACGTCATACGCAGTTCCGTAGGCCGGATGGGAAACTTTATTCAGAACAACTTTTCAGCACAGAAGGCTTCTCTTCGGATTACACACTTTTATACCATATCTATCCACCAACCCAGATCATTCGGGTTGAAGAACCGATAGATGTAAAGCCCAAACAGGCTACTGACAATATTCTTAAACACAGGAGTTATCAAGGCTTTAGTGTTAAGCAGGCTTCAGATTACCTGGAAAGCCGTAAGGTGGTATTGTTCAACAGCGATGTACAGATTTCGCTAGCAGGCCCGCAAGGCGGAACTAACAACTATTTTTACAAAAACGCCGATGCCGACGAAGTGATCTTTATCCATGAGGGATCTGGAACACTTAAAACGCAATATGGTAAAATACCTTTCAGCTACGGCGACTATGTAGTCGTACCAAGGGGAACTATTTACCAGATCGAATTCAATACACCCGACAACAGGTTATTCATTGTAGAATCGTTTGGACCGATCGCTTTTCCAAAACGATACCTGAGTCGTTATGGACAATTGCTTGAGCACGCACCGTTTTGCGAAAGGGATATACGGAAACCACAAGATATTGAAGCGATCGACCAGACCGGTGAGTTTCTTATCAAAGTAAAAAAGAAGGGCCTTCAATATAACTTCTGGTATGCTAATCATCCGTTCGACGTAGTTGGCTGGGATGGTTGTGATTATCCTTATGCGATAAGCATACACGATTTCGAACCTATTACTGGACGTGTTCACCAGCCACCGCCAGTGCACCAAACCTTCGATGGGCATAACTTTGTAATCTGCTCATTTGTGCCAAGGTTATATGATTATCATCCGGAATCGATCCCAGCTCCGTACAACCACAGCAATATCGATAGTGACGAGGTGCTTTACTATGTTGATGGCGACTTTATGAGTCGTAAGCACGTTACCAGGGGAATGATCACTTTGCACCCGGCAGGCATTCCACACGGACCGCATCCAGGCGCGGTGGAAAAAAGCATCGGCGCAAAAGAAACTAAAGAGCTTGCTGTAATGGTGGACACTTTCCATCCATTATTTATGACGCAAGATGCCCAGGCTATCGAAGATCAGAACTATGTAATGAGCTGGGCTGAATAATTTTTTGATCCTTTTTAAACAATAAAAGAAATGGAACAACTTACAGTAAGTGAAAAAATGAAGCAGGCCCAGGACTTCCTGCCTATCAATGGTACAGACCATATCGAGATGTATGTAGGAAATGCCAAACAGGCTGCACATTTCTATAAAACCGCCTTCGGCTTCCAGTCGCTGGCCTATGCTGGCCCTGAAACCGGTGTGCGTGATACAGCATCTTATGTACTGCAGCAAGGGAAGATCCGCCTGGTGCTTACCACTCCCCTTCGCTCGAATCACCCCATTTCTGAGCATATTTTCAAACATGGAGACGGGGTTAAAATATTAGCTCTGTGGGTTGACGATGCCTATAAAGCATTTGAAGAAACTACCAAACGTGGTGCTAAAGTATATATGGAGCCTGTAACTAAAAGTGATGAACACGGCGAAGTGCGTATGTCAGGCATCTATACATATGGTGAGACCGTTCACCTGTTTGTAGAAAGGAAAAACTATACAGGACCATTCCTTCCAGGCTTTAAAACATGGGACAGCAGCTACCAACCTGAAGACGTTGGCCTGTTGTACGTTGACCACTGCGTAGGTAATGTAGGCTGGAACCGTATGAACGAGACTGTAAAATGGTACGAAGACATTATGGGCTTCAGCAACATTCTTACATTCGATGACAAACAGATCAACACTGAGTATTCTGCCCTGATGAGTAAGGTAATGAGCAACGGTAACGGCTACGTAAAGTTCCCGATCAACGAGCCTGCAGAAGGTAAAAAGAAATCACAGATCGAAGAATACCTGGAGTTTTACGAAGGCGAAGGCGTTCAACACATTGCCGTTGCTACCAACGACATCATTGGCACTGTTCGCAAGCTGAAAGCACGTGGCGTTGAATTCCTGAATACGCCGGATACTTACTACGAAGACTTGTTCGCAAGGGTTGGCAAAATCGACGAGGACATCGCACCACTCCACGAGCTGAAGATCCTGGTAGATCGTGACGAGGAAGGTTATCTGCTACAGATCTTCACCAAACCGGTTGAAGACCGGCCTACCTTGTTTTTTGAGATCATCCAGCGTAAAGGAGCTAAGAGTTTTGGAGCAGGTAATTTCAAAGCGCTTTTTGAATCAATCGAGCGCGAGCAAGAGAAACGAGGCAATCTATAATTGACATATTTTCGTCATATCAAAAAACCTCTAAATATTTTTAGAGGTTTTTTGCTTTTGGCCAACCGCCCGGTTAATTTCATAGTCTACTAATTGAACCTTTTTATTCATCCTAAATTAGACCTATGAGAAACCTTTTACTTACCTCCCTGCTATGCGCTTCAGCCGCGGCAGCAAATGCACAATGCTCTCTTACCGCAAATTTTACCGGCACCACAGGAAGCCAACCCACGACGGTTATTATCACCAACTCCACAACAGTTATTAATGCGCCCTCAAACTCAATGCGGGTGGATTTCTTACGGTTTTCGAATGGGTCTACAGCATATGTAGGATCTTCCGGCGCTATCGTTGTAAATGCACCGTTATGCGGGTCGCAAAGTGCTACGCTCATTGCTAAACTTGTAGATAGTAGTACACAACAGGTTTTATGCATCGATTCCATAACTAAAACCATAACGGCCAACTGCCCCCCATGTTATTCCACATTTACAAAAGTAAACGGAGCCAATGGTCTGGTAACTTTTACGGCAAACAACCTTGCTAATACCCCTGGCATCACCTATACATGGGTATTTGGCGATGGTACATCCGCAACCGGCTCTCCAGTTTCACATGTTTATCCAACCAATGGTTCATTCATAGTCAAACTGATCTCATCAGCAAGCTCCGTGCCTTGTATCGATTCTACCACCAGTTCGGTTTATATTACCAATAAGGTGGGATGCCAGTCTACCATCTCAAAAACTTACTATGCCAACGGCATCGTAACATTTTCGGCAACTACATCGGGCGGCAATGCGGGTAAAACTTATACATGGCAGTTCGGCGACGGAAGTTCCGGCACGGGAAATCCGATTACACACCAGTATGTCGCTAACGGCACCTATTCTGTAACTCTGTCAACAACATCTTCATCTTGTTTCGACTCGACCAATACTACCGCAGTTATTACCAACAAACAAACGCCATCAAACTGGATTACAGGCATGATCATAGGTGATAGTACAGCTTCGGATACTTTCAAAGTATGGCTCATTCAATTCGATTCAACTACCAATAATCTCTATGCCGTAGACTCACAAGTTGTTGCAAATGGCTTCACCAGCTATGCTCAATATAATTTCATAAATAAACCAAATGGCGCGTACCGCGTTAAAGCACATCAACTTGATGGCCCGACAAGCGGCACTGGATACCTTCCGACTTATCACCTCAATAGCCTTTACTGGAATACAGCTTCTGTTATCTACCATATGGGAGGCGCCACAGCTGGTAAGAATATTTTGATGCAAACGGGTACTGTAACAAGCGGCCCTGGCTTTGTGGGTGGTAATGTTACCCTGGGTGCCAATAAAGGTACTAGCAATGGTATCGCAGGTCAGTTGATATTCGTACGCGACAATAACGACCAAGTCATCGCCATGACATATACCGACAACAATGGAGACTACCTGTTCCAAAACCTTCCGCTTGGCACTTACAGCATCTATCCTGAAGATGGCGGGTACACTACTACCCCTGCTTCTATCACACTTACCAATCTTATGAAAGGCACTCAGAATATTCATTTTGAAAAGCATGAAGTAGCACATACTATCACTCCTAAACCTACTTCGGTAAGCCAGGTAACCGAGAACCGCAGCTTCAAAATTTATCCTAATCCAACCAATGGCTTTTTGTACATCGATCTGGCTACTCGTGTTAAAGCCTCTGTTTCCATTTCGGACGTTACAGGCAAAAGGGTTTACAAACAGGAGCTTTCTGGCAATGGTTCTCAACAAACCATAGATATTAATCACTTACGTGCAGGCCAATACATCATTACCGTTGAGGCTGCTGGCAAGCATTACACGCAAAAGTTCGTTCTTGAGAAATAATTTCATATTTATAATGTATAAGAAAAAAAGGGGCAATGCATTGCCCCTTTTTTCATGCGTTTTAAGAAAACTTTTTGAAAGGGAAAATTTAACTTTGTAAAGATCACCTGCATAATAATCAGGCAGGTGGTCAGGGTAAACTTTATATTCTTCATTATGATGAAAGCAGGAAAACTGTTGCGCAGTTTGGTGTTGGGTACGGTGGCTATGTTTGCTTCCGCAGTTTCTTATGGACAGGACGACGTACAGACGTTCCGGAACTTCCAGTTTTCGTTCAACCGCGTATCGCAGGCCTGGACAAAGACAAATGACACCTTGCAGAAGTTGTTCAGACAGCAAGGCTTGTCTTACCCACCTTCGGATATCTACATCCGTACCTTTAAAGCTCAAAATGAAATGGAGCTTTGGGCGCGTGATAATGATACTGCTGAGTACAAACTCGTTAAGAACTACAGGATATGCGCTTTGTCGGGCATTTTGGGACCAAAGCGCGTAGAAGGCGATCGCCAGGTACCCGAAGGCCTGTATTTCATTGAAGACTTTAACCCTAAGAGCGACTTCCACCTGTCGATGCTGCTGAACTACCCCAACTATTCTGATATGGTGCTGGGCGACAAAGCAAAGCCAGGTGGCGATATCTACATTCACGGAGGCTGTGTAACCGTAGGTTGCATGCCTATGACCGATGGTGTGATACAGGAGCTATATACGTTGTGCCTGAACGCCAAGCTTTCTGGACAGACATACATCCCGGTTCATATCTTCCCGACAAGGTTTACCAAGACAGGCCTTAACTTTTTGGGCACTGCCTATGCCGGCGACGACGCCAAACAACGCTTCTGGGTAAACCTGAAGTCCGGTTACGACTATTTTGAAAGGTATCACCGTATTCAGCCTGTTATGTACACGCCCGACGGCAAGTACGTACTTCAGAACAACTAATGCCATTTGACGGTTTATCCATATTTTTGCGCCGTCATTCTTATTTATGCTCAAACTCATTTTCAACAGCAATGCCTTCAAGTTTTCAGGTATTGCTGTTGTTCTTTTTATAGTTACTCTGCTCGTTTCGTGCGAGAAAGATGTTGATATCAAGCTGCAGGACGGCCAGGCCCGCCTTGTAGTTGAAGGCAGTATCGAAACAGGCCAGCCACCATTTATTTTACTTACCAAGTCCATAGGCTATTTTGCTAAGATCGACCTGACTACCCTGCAGAACAGTTTTGTACATGGCGCTGAAGTGACCCTGTCTGATGGCAACCGTACAGTGAAACTGAGAGAGTATTCGTTTGATACCAGTGGCCTTGGTAACAAGTTCAGCTTCTATTCTATCGATACGTCGTCTCTGGATAACTTCATGATTGGCGAGGTAGAGAAGTACTATACGCTGACCATCAAATTTGAAGGCCAGACCTATACGTCTACCACCAAGATCCCTAGCCCAACCAGGCTTGATTCCGTGATCAGTGCCATACCGCCTTTTATTCCGGAAAACAACCCCGACGTTCGCTTTATCAAGGTGTTTTTCAAGGAGCCCGATACTGCAGGTAACTTTGTGCGCTACTTTACCAGCCGCAACGGACAGCGGTTCTACCCCGGTCTCAACTCTGTATATACCGATGAATTCATCAACGGTACTTACTTCGAAACGCCACTGTCTGGCGGTGAAGACCGGAACAGCACCGTTGGCCGCGATAGCCTCGGTTTCTTCTATCCGGGTGATACGGTGGTTCTTAAATGGGCAGCTATCGACAAAAAGGTTTACGAGTTCTATAACACCTTTGAGTACGCCATTGGAACGCTGGGAAGCCCGTTCGCTACACCCATTAGTGTAAAATCGAATATCAGCAATGGCGCGCTGGGCGTGTGGGCTGGCTACGGAACCTACCTGGATACGGTAGTTATTAAGTAGTTTTCCACGTTTATACCCAAATAAGCAATTGCTAACCAAAACACTGCGGAATTTTTCGCAAATTTGTTGTCCTGTTTTATAATAAGATATCATGGCTGAAATAGAAAAAGTACACTGTCTGATCATTGGTTCCGGTCCTGCCGGCTATACCGCTGCTATATATGCATCTCGCGCTAACCTGAAACCTGTGCTCTACCAGGGTCTGCAACCGGGTGGCCAGCTTACCATCACTACCGATGTAGAGAACTACCCCGGCTACCCTGAAGGTATCATGGGCCCGCAGATGATGATCGATTTTGAAAAACAAGCACAACGCATGGGCGCTGATATCCGCTGGGGTATGGCTACCAAGGTAGACTTCACCAATCGTCCGTACAAAGTGGAGATAGATGAAGAGAAATGGATCGAGGCTGACTCTGTGATCATAGCTACCGGTGCATCGGCTAAATGGCTGGGCCTGCCTTCTGAGCAACGTCTGAATGGCCATGGCGTTTCTGCATGCGCAGTTTGTGATGGCTTCTTCTTCAAAAACCAGGAAGTGGCTATTGTAGGCGCCGGCGAT
Source organism: Polluticoccus soli (assembly GCF_029269745.1). Classification (NCBI taxonomy): domain Bacteria; kingdom Pseudomonadati; phylum Bacteroidota; class Chitinophagia; order Chitinophagales; family Chitinophagaceae; genus Polluticoccus; species Polluticoccus soli. The sequence continues at coordinate 892,921 of NZ_JARJHT010000002.1, forward strand.
ACAGCATGCGAAGAAGCTCTGTACCTGTCTAAACTGTGCAGCACCGTACACATGCTTGTACGTCGCGACGAGATGCGCGCCAGCAAAGTGATGCAACAACGCGTGTTCAACACCCCGAACATCAAAGTATATTGGAATACCGATACTTTGGAAGTACTTGGCGAGAACAAAGTAGACGCCATTAAAGTGGTGAACAACCATACCAACGAAGAAACTACCATACCTGTAAAAGCATTTTTCGTAGCCATAGGCCACCAGCCAAACTCTGACCTGTTCAAGGGCTGGCTGGATATGGACGAAGCGGGATACCTTATTACACAACCAGGTACGTCTAAGACGAACATTGAAGGTGTATTTGCCTGCGGCGATGTTCAGGATAAGATATACCGCCAGGCGGTGACTGCTGCTGGTAGCGGCTGTACGGCAGCCCTCGATGCTGAGCGCTACCTAGGTGCGCTGGAGCATGCTCATATGGAGCAGCAACAGGCAACTGCCTAAGGAAGTTATTCGCATCGCTTCATGATTTCAATGGCATGCTCATGAACTCGCTGCGCTCGGTTGTTGTCGTTTGTTGTCGATTTTCATGACGACACTAGTTTGAAAGGATTTATAAATGAAAGCGGGAAGATCACTCTTCCCGCTTTTTTAATTTTTTGCTGTTGCTGCCATTGCCGCTACATCGTCGGCCGAGGGACCGTACATGCCGGGGATAGGTACGTCGAGCAGCCTGAGGAATACACTGAGCTGGCCACGGTGGTGTACCTGGTGGTTGCCCATCATATAGCGTATAGCTTCGTAACTGCTGAGCTGGAAGACAATGTGCTCGCCGCGGCGGAATGTCCACTGCTTAGCCAGGTCTTCATCAGTTGCTTTTTCCAAAGCCGCGATCGCTGCACTCAGTTTTGTTTCAAACAGATCAAGCAGTTCCTGCGTGTTCTGGCAGTTGGCTGGTTTGTATGGTTGTGCAGCCATGTCAAACACATCATTTTCCAACGGGCGGTTTAACCAATGTGGTATTTCGGCCACATGCGACGCCAGGCGGCCCAGGGTCATTGATTTTTCGTGTGGACGCCATTCCAGTTTATCTGTCGGCACCACGGCCAATATTTTTCTTGTGCTTGCTGCTTCTCTTTGCAGTTCTGCTATCAGCAGTTGGTTGAGTGGTTTCATGTTTATTTTTTTAGGTCGTGATTGAGCGGCAATTTATGCCTTTGGGGTACATCTACAATATCGTTTATCGCTATAGTGGCATTTTTTGTTGCCGTTTGTTGCCGAATTGGGGAGGAATTTCAGAACAACAACTTTTTGCCAACCGCTAAATCGTTGAGTGCAAATGCCTTGTATTCCTGCCGGCAAAAAACTCTCTTTTTAAACGACAATAACGGTGACCAACAGCTGCTGATTTAAAATCTAAAAAGTTCACATCTCATACTTTTACAATAGCAAATATACGACAATACTTACATAAACACAATGATAGTTCGAAGCAGCAAATGGCAATTAAAAGGCACGATTTTAATGTCTGTAAAACAAAAAAATTATAAAATGCCAACAGCTACCAAGAAAGCAGCCGTAAAAAAACGTAATGCAGGAACTGCCAATCCGGAACCTAAATTAATGGAGCTATTCAAAGACGAGATCAAAGACATCTATTGGGCGGAAAAGCACCTGGTAAAGTCGCTCCCCAAAATGATGAAGGCTGCTACCACCGACCAACTGGCCACTGCAATAGGAGAGCACCTCGAAGTAACAAAAACTCATGTAAGTCGCCTTGAGGAGGTATTCGAGTTGCTGGGCGAAAAAGCTCGCGCTAAGAAATGCGAAGCGATGGAAGGCCTGGTAAAAGAAGGCGAAAGTATTGTAGAAGATACAGACGATGGTTCTGCGACACGTGATGTAGGCATTATCCTTGCTGCGCAAAAAGTGAAACACTATGAAATAGCAACCTATGGCGGCCTGGTACAACTGGCAAAGACATTAGGCCTCACAGATGTCGCCGGTATATTATTACAGACGCTTAACGAAGAAAAAGAGGCAGACCTGACTCTTACAGATATCGCGGAGAACGATATTAATTACGAAGCGGCAGGAGAAGACGAAGAAGAATAGTCTTGATCACCAATAACGAAGTGGCATCTGGGAGACTTCATCCATTCTTTCAAAATCCCCATTAACAATATCACAAACCGAGCTAAATATATTAAGCCACTGCCCCGAAACTATATTTTAGGGCAGTGGCTTTAATTGTCACTGAAAGCTAAACTCTTAACGCACCACGAAAGCCCCGTGCAGCATAATAAGACTCCGCACCATTGTGATACAGGAATACGGTATTATAGCGACGATCGCAAAAGAGAGCACCACCGAGTTTCCTGATATCCGCAGGCGTTTGTACCCAGCTGGAAGTTTTCAGGTCAAATTTCCCTAGTTGCTGCAGCTCACGGTATTCTTCCTCTGTCAATAGTTCGACACCCATATCGGCAGCCATGTTTACAGCGCTATCGGCGGGCTTATGTTCTTTCCTCGACTCCAGGGCTTCGGCATCGTAACAAATACTTCTGCGACCCTTAGGACTTTCTGCCGCGCAATCATAAAAGGTGTATTCGCCGGTCTTTTTATCATGGCCTACAACATCCGGTTCGCCACCCGTCATTTCCATTTCGTTGAGTGACCATAGTTTTTCCGGTTTGTCTTCGAGCTTTGCTTCGACTTTAGACCAGTCAATACCCTTGTGACGGCTCATGTTTTTTTCGAATCGTGCCTTTAGTATATCGAGTAGCTCCCTACCCTGTTGTGACGATAATTTCTTTTTGCTCATGTTGTGTTTGCTTTAGTCGTTTAACCCTTTCCCCTCTAATATTTGCGGTGTGCATTTCTCTATTCTCGACTCCCGCGTTTTGGCTTGTTTAGGTGTGGAAAAATGAAGCAGGTACGCGCGTTGCCTTCCCGGCGTCAGTGCCTCGAAAGCTTTTTTCAGTTTGGAGTTTTTGCCCAATACGGTTTTAAATTCCTCCGGCATTTTGAATTCAGTGGTTTTTTTCAGCGCTGGTTTTATGCCAGCCTTTTCCACCTCGATAGCTTCATAGATATATGCTTTAAGAACCGGAGCCAGCTTCACTATTTCGCGCACGTTAGTAAATCGTATCTGCCGCGGTACCTGCACATTTGCAGTTTGTTGTATCAGGATGCCATTGGGGTCGTTTAGCAGAGAACCTTTGAAAAACAAGTAGGCGCAATACTCCTTGAACACGTGTATCAGAACGATGTTCTTTTTCTTGTAAACATAACAAGGGCTACCCCATTTCAACTCTTCCTCCAGCCCGCAATCAAGTACAATAGCTCTAAGTTGTTCTATCTCCTTTTGCCACGGTTTACCTTTTGCAAAGTAGAAGTCGGCTTTGGGATTCGTGTTGTTCATTTGCTAAAATTAACTGAAATCAGCTTTCTATCCATTGGTCTGAAATACCAGGATACAGAGATCAGCAACAGCAACAACATCACCGGAGCTATTTCCTTTATAGTATTATGGTGAGCGATGTGTGAATACAAAGCACCTGACATCATAAAGAATAGCCCTGCATAGGCCCATTCCTTCAGCAAGGGGAAGCGTGGAATAAGTATAGCAACAACGGCAAGAAGTTTTGTAAGTCCCAGCAAAGTCAGAAAGTAGTCGGGATAGCCGAGGTCTAAAATAAACTCTACTTCACCCTTCATTCTAAGTAATTGCACAATGCCTGTGGATGTCATTCCGAGCGACAGCCACAACGTGGCGATCCAATAGATGATCTTGTTTGTTTTAGTCATGGTTGGTTATCTTAATTTGCTAACAATTTCCTGTATGCGATTATGCGCCATGTTGATGCCCTGCGCAAACGGCAACTGTAATATCTGATCTCTATGGCCTACCGACCTATATACAACATGCATAGTAACCTTGCTGGTGTCATCGGTGAGCTTTTCAAATTCAATAAACTCGAGCTGCACGGGGAAAGGTGTATTCTCCATTTCAAATGTCCGTGTGATCTTTTGTTCCGGAACGAACTCATGGATCACGCCGTTGAAGCGGTGTTTACCTCCTCGTGGATCGGTCGTTTCGAACAGGTATCCGCCATGAACTTTATTTTCCAGTTTCAGCACTTTGGTCCCCATCCATTGCTCTACCAACTCAGGCTCTACGTAGGCTCTGAATAGTAGCTCCAATGGCAGATCGAATTCCCGGGTAATTACAATTTCCTGTTTGCCGTCTTCGGCGTGGACCTTTGTTTTACGTTCCATGCTATTTTTTCGCTTTGTAGTTTTTCATGATTGTTTCCAGCTTGTTGAACCTGTCGTCCCACATCTGGCGGAACGGCTCAATAAATTCGGCTACTTCTTTCATCTTCATTGCATTTATATGATAGTATATTTCCCGGCCGTTTTGCTCCTGTTTCAGCAATTCGCACTCGGTAAGTATTTGAAGGTGTTTGGAGACTGTAGGACGGGCTGTGTCAAAGTTGGCGGCTATGGCCCCGGCTGTCATTGCCTGGCTAGCTACGAGCAAAAGAATAGCTCTCCTGGTAGGGTCTGCTATGGCTTGAAATACATCTCGTCTCAGGTTCATTATGTAGCTATTTGACTACAAATATACGTGTAGCTATTTAACTACACAAATTTTTCTTTTTGAAAAAAGGATAATTACGGCGTCTCTTTGCCGTACTTAAGTGGTGTCACCGTCGGCTTTAGCTTCTCAGGCATGCTGACTACAAACAGGTTATCGTACTGGCTGTCTTCAATAATGACATTGAAAGAATTATTGCTGAGCTCCTTCACCATATCAGGAACGGTGTTAGAGTGACCGACCACCACGACAATCTTTCCTCGATAAGCAGAAAGTATCTCACTTTCCAAGTCAGTGTAGGACTTGGTTGTTGGATATTCGGTAATACTGAGGCCCTTGGCAGTTGCCAACGGTTGTACAGTTTGCCGTGTACGGTTAAATGGTGTTGAATAAATGGCGCTTATAGATAGATTATCCAATAAGCGTTTCAATTCTTCAGCGCGCAGCAGTCCGTCACTGTTCAGGTTTGGGTCGGCGCCAGTGGTTTCTTTCTCGGCATGTCGCAGAACGATGAGCGTAGTTGTTGTATCGCTGATCAATGCGGGAATAACGGTGGTGTCTCGCACCTCTACATAAACGGTGTCTCTAACTGTCACGATCTGGGCTTTTGTTTCTTTTTTGCAGTCACAAAAAAGCATAGACATTCCGGCAATTATTAAGAATAACAGTTTGCGCATACATGGATTTGTAAGTCAAATTAATAAAAACAGCGTTCATTTCGCACGTTTTAACTTGAACACTGTATTGGGAAAGAACCACACGATTGTCACAAACCCCATGATGGTAAACGATATTTTCGGATATCCGGCTGCAGCAACAAAAGCCGCAACAAAATCCATTGTAATGGTGAGATAAATCCTGAAATCATCCGGATATTCTTTAGCAAGTTCAGAATCTGGTCCATGCAATTTCCTTAGATGGTTAAGCACGGGAAGGATCAGCACTTTGGAACAGCCGTTGACTAAAGCATATAAAGCCACGGGCGCAGAGGCAAACCTGCTCTCACCTACCCAGGCAGTTGTGAACGGTAGAAGTGACTGCAAGAAAAGCGCCGCCAGGTTATACCAAAGAACATAACTATTAACAATGGTAACCTTCGAAAATAGACGGTGATGATTGTACCAGAAAAGGCCCACAAATAAGAAAACTCAAAACATAACTAATAAAAACCGGTAGCACGTCGAGTAATGCATTCCAATCAGTTCCATTGGGAACATCTAACTCCAGTACCATGATCGTCATGATAATGGCCACAGTGGCATCCGAAAATGACTCGAGACGCTGTTTGTTCATAGTCATTGCAGCCAGGCAAAAAAGCATCCGGCGCACATAACAAAATTAGAACAAACATGCGGCAGGGAAACTCATCTAATGACGAGCGGTTTTCCGTATATAGATAAGGTCAAAAAGACAATAAAATCATTGCTGAACTTTAAAAGATCGGTTGTGCGATTTTTATAAAATTCATACCCGCAAATGCGACTTTGAAAACCAATTGATTCGTAGGTGCGATTTTTGCACGCAGCTACTACACTACAAAATTATTTGCTCATGAAAACAATTTTATCAACTCTTTTGGGCATTCTCCTTTTTTCAATCAATGCCCTGGCGACAGTGCACACTGTTTCGGTTGGCGATTTTGCCTTCGCGCCCAACTCACTCAGTATTAGGCTGGGTGATACCATCCGCTGGAATTGGGCAAACGGACTGCATACTACCACAAGCACGTCAGTGCCCGCAGGCGCGGCCACATGGGATTTCACATTGCAATCCACAAGCACCAGTTTTATTTATGTACCAACCGTTGAGGGCACATACAATTACAAGTGCTCGTTTCATGAATCGATGGGAATGCTTGGCTCTTTTACAGTTATCGGACCAAGCACAGTCAAGGCTAATCCCGATAAGTTTTTCGCCGTATCTCCGAATCCCGCAAAATCTGAAATAAAAATAAACTCAGCGGGATTGAAACTACAAGTTTCCATTGCAGATGCACTTGGTCGGCAAGTAATATTGAATCCTCTTTCCGAAGCAAATAATGAACAGACCTATTCAATTAAACATCTGTCTTCAGGGATATACATGCTTGTCATCAGGGCAGATGAGAGCGTAACCGTGCAAAAACTGTTCATAGAATAACAAAAGAGCTAACAACCATTACACAAAAAGGCCGCTATAATAGCGGCCTTTTTGCATATTTATCCATTGGGTATCGTCAACAAACTGATCTCAGCTTAGAGTTTGCAGCTTTGAGGAATTATATGTATTTTTCTTTTCCTCATTTTTCACACTATTACTACGAACGCTATGAATTTTAAATTAGTATTCCTGTCGTTGCTGGCCTTATCGTTTGGGAGCTGCAAATTAAAAGAACCCCAGGACACCGATCACCCGACCGAAACCTCAACGGTTGCGGACAACGACACTTCTGCCGCCGAAGAACATGTGGTCATTTCAGAAACAGATACCGTTGTTACCCAGGT